>NZ_DBHKXY010000030.1:0-24961 GCF_057315495.1 Eikenella sp. | reverse complement strand
CAATACAGCATGGCGATTAATTGGGTGATGTCTCTTAATGTAATCATGTTTTTCCCTGGGTAATTTAGTTTGGCGCGGCAATAAGCTAAAGGCTACCTGAAAAGATTCCCGCCGCAAAGCACGAACCGCATAACCATATAGCCACGCTGTTTGCGCTGAGCAGGCTACCTGAAAACCGGAAACCTGTTTTTCAGGTAGCCCCTAATCCATTAGCCGCCATCCCAAACCGCGTGCGTGCGTTCCGCACGCACCCTACACCATTCAACTCAACAGAAAGGCTACCTGAAACTTTCAGGTAGCCTTTTCTCAGCGCATCACATTGCGCCAATCCTGTTCGAAATAATGCACCAGAATCTGCGTGTTCAAATAATTTGGCTGCACATCGCGGCGTGCCATGTCGGGCGGGAAGCGGAACATTTCGGCGGCGGTGTCGGCGTTTAGAAAGCGGGTGGGCACGCTGAATTGTGCGGGCACGGGGAAATCGGGCTCGCGGGCGGCCAGTACGAAGCCCCATTCGCCGAAGGATGGCACATACACATGATAGGGCGCGGTGGCGAGCCCGGCGGCCTCCAGCGTGGCCACCACCGACCAATAGGCATTCGGGGCGAAATAGGGCGAGGTGGATTGCACCACAATTTTGCCATCGGGCGCGAGATGCCGCGCCACCAGCCGATACATGGGCACGGAATAGAGCTTGCCCAACGAGAAGTTGGAGGGATCAGGCAGGTCGATGATGATGACGTTAAACTTTTCCTGCGCCTGCTCCAGCCATTTGGCCGCGTCGTCGTTCACCACGCGCACTTTGGGGCTGGCGAGCGAGCCGGCGTTGAGGCGGCTTAATTCGGCGGAGGTGCGGAAGGTGCTGGTCATTTGCGGGTCGAGGTCGACCAGGGTGATGCCCTTTACTTGCGGGTATTTCAGCACTTCGCGCGCGGCCAGGCCGTCGCCGCCGCCC
The DNA here is from genome assembly GCF_057315495.1 of Eikenella sp. Classification (NCBI taxonomy): domain Bacteria; kingdom Pseudomonadati; phylum Pseudomonadota; class Betaproteobacteria; order Neisseriales; family Neisseriaceae; genus Eikenella; species Eikenella sp. Next base: position 24,006 of record NZ_DBHKXY010000030.1, on the reverse strand, counting down.
AGAATCAGCACGTTTTGCGCCTGCCCGCCCACCATCTGCATGGCGGGCAGCACGAGGGCTTCGTGGTAGCGGGCTTCGTCGCGCGAGGAGAATTGCAGGTTGCCGTTGATGTAGAGGCGCAGGTCGTCGTGCCATTTGGTGATCACCAGGCGCTGATAGGGCGAATGGCTTTCATACACCACCGGATCGCCGAAATAGCTTTGTTCAGCCAGAAAGGTGATGCGGTTGGCAGCGGCGAAAGCGACCAGCAGGCAGGCCAGCACGATGCCGCCGCGCAGCTGGATAGAGCGGTAGCGCGGCAGCTCCGCCTTGAAGGCGCGCGCGGTGAGCACGGCCACGGCGGCGTTGAGCAGGCCGAACAGCAAGGCGGAACGCGCCATGCCCAGCCGGGGCGCGAGCACTAGCGGAAACAGCAGCGACACGGCCAGCGCGCCCAAATAATCAAACGTCAGCACTTTGGCCACCAAGTCTTTAAAATCGGCCTGCCGCCGGTTCAATACCCGCATCACCAACGGGATTTCCATGCCCACCACAATGCCCACCACCAGCACCAGCGCATACAGCAGCGTGCGGAACGGCGCGGCAGCCAGCCCGAACACCACAAACAGCACCAAGGCCGATACGCCGCCGATGATGCCCACCAGCAATTCGATTTCGATAAAGCGCGAAAGCGCGTCTTCATCGCGGATGTATTTGGTGAGGTGTGCACCGATGCCCATGGCGAAGAGGTAGAGGCCGATGATGGAGGAAAACTGCAAAATGCTGTCGCCCAGCAAATAGCTGGCCAGCGCGGCAATGATCAGCTCGTAGGCCAGCCCGCAGCTGGCGACGATGAAGACGGAGATAATGAGGGTGCGGTCGGGTTTCATGTTTCAGGTAGCCTTGATGATGGGCTGAATTATATAGCTAAAGCCGTGCCTTTTTTCATCAGCCCGTAGCTGCCTTTCTTCTGTTGCCTTTTCTTGGGAGCCGCCAACCAACAGAAGTGCTCGTGCGGCATGAGGCATAAGGGCAAACAGGGTGCGAATCATGAAGGCTACCTGAAATTCAGTAAGCCGCCTAAAACCTAAATTTTGCTTCATAAATAAAACGGCAAAGCAGGATGAACAACCGGCATTTGTATGGCATAATCAGCCGCATATCGCCGCTGCTGCGGTTTCTCTTTCCACTCTGATTGCAAAGGCAACCCATGAGCATTTCCCTGCAACAATATCTGTCGTATCTGCAATACCTGGCCGTGGGCCTGGGCATGACTGCGCTGTTTTCCGCCGTGTATCTGCGCATCACCCCGGCCGACGAATTGAAGCTGATTAAAAACGGCAACCTGGCCTGCGCGCTTTCCTTCGGCGGCGCACTCATCGGCTTTTGCCTGCCCTTGGCTTCCAGCATCACCCACAGTGTCGGGCTTTTGGATTTCGTGCTCTGGAGCTGGGCGGCCGCGGCGATTCAGATTGTGGTGTATTTCGCCGCCACCCGCCTCGTGCCCGATGCCGCCGGCGAGCTGGCCGGCAACAACGTGGCGGTGGGCGCACTTTGTGCCGTGATTTCCGTGGCGGTGGGGCTGCTCAACGCCGCCTGTTTGGTGTAGCAACGCGTACACAAAACAGGCTACCTGAAATTTGGTTTTGCCGGAATTTGCCCCATTTTAGCTGCGCAGCAATGCAGCTTTGGGCGCACCAAGGCATTTGGCTGCCCCGTTGCAGCTATGCTTTCAGGTAGCCTTCCCCTTCTCCCTATCCATCAAGAAAGGAATCCCCATGCTGGGCAATTTCATCAAGAAGCAGTTTATCGACGTTATCGAATGGCCGAATCCCGAAGAAGGGCTGCTGATGTGGCGCTTCCCCGTGGCCGACCAGGAAATCCAAAACGGCGCCAGCCTCACCGTGCGCGAAGCACAGGCCGCCCTGTTTGTGGACGAAGGCAAAGCCGCCGATGCGTTCCAACCCGGCCGCTACACGCTCACCACCCAAACCCTGCCCATCCTCACCAACCTGAAAAACTGGGATAAATTATTCCAGTCGCCCTTCAAATCCGACGTTTACTTCTTCAACACCCGCCAGCAGCTCGCCCGCCGCTGGGGCACTTCCCAGCCGGTGACCGTGCGCGATGCCGATTTCGGCGTGATCCAGCTGCGCTCCTTCGGCATGTATGCCTACCGCATCAGCGATCCCGCCGCCTTCTTCCGCGAAGTCACCGGCGTGGGCGCTTCCTACAGTGGCGAGCAGCTCGAACAGCAGCTGCGCAACCTGGCCATGACCCAGCTGGCCGCCGCCTTCGGCACCTCCGGCATCCCCTTCCTCGATATGGCTGCCAACCAAGTGCTGCTGTCGCAAAAAATGAACGAGCTGCTGCTGCCTGAGTTTGCCAAACTCGGCCTCACGCTGGAAAACTTCACCGTGGAAAGCGTGACCCTGCCCGAAAACGTGCAAAAAGCACTGGACAGCAAAATGTCGATGGGCATCATCGGCGACATGGGCAAATTCACCCAATACCAAACCGCCACCGCCATCCCAATGGCCGCGCAAAACGAAGGCGGCATCGCCGGTATCGGTGCCGGCCTCGGCGTGGGTGCCGGCATCGGCCAGGCCATGGCCGGCGCCATGAGCGGCATGATGCAGCCCCAGCAGCCTGCCCAAGCCGCCTCCGCTCAAGCTGCCCAGCCTGCCGCCCCGGCTGCTCCCGCCGCCCCCTCTGCTGAAGACCCGCAAGCCAAGCTGGCCAAACTCAAAACCCTGCTCGACGGCAATCTGATTTCTGCCGAAGACTACGAGAAGGCCAAAGCCGAAGTGCTCAAACAGCTGATTGGTTGATCAGCTGAGGCTACCTGAAAGCGTCATCCGTAAGCTTTCAGGTAGCCTCAAACGCGGCTCAAAGGCTACCTGAAAGCCAAATCCCACCATCATGCCAACCACAAACCCCGTACAAGTCATCGCCAAACATCTGCAAACCCGGCCCAGCATTCTCGATTTTGCAGAGGAATTGCAAACCATTGCCGACTTGCAGGCCGTTGCGCCGGAGCAGGCTGCTGCCGATTGGGATGCGTTCAGCGCCGTGGTGAGCCGTCTCCGCGATTCGCACCAAATCAACGGCATTTTCTGCCTGACACCGCAAAACCAGCCTGTCTTTCTCGAGTTTGCAGGCTACCTGAAAACTGTTGCCAGTATTGCAGGCCAAGATGCCGCCCCTTTGTGCGACGGCTTCGATCTAACAGCCGCCGAGATTGCTGCAAAATTTGCCGCCAAACCGCCCGCCCCTTAGGAACCCATCATGAGCGAACCCTTCTTTAAAACCGACTGCCCCAGCTGCGGCGCGCCCGTGCACGCGCATTCGGCCACGGCGGTTACGCTGGTGTGCGGCTTCTGCCACAGCCTGTTGGTGCGCCAGGGCGCAGGCATTATCGACAGCGGCCGCGATTCCGCCCTGCTGGAAGACTTCAGCCCGCTGCAAATCGGCACCTCCGGCACGTTTGCCAACCGCCCGTTTGCCATCATCGGCCGCCTGCAGGCCAAATACGATGCCGGCATGTGGAACGAGTGGTATGTGCAGTTTGAAGACGGTGCCAACGGCTGGCTCTCCGAATCGGGCGACCAATACGTTTTCACCCTGCCTGCCGCCGAGACCTTGCAGGAAATCCCGGAATTTTCCAGCTTGGTGGCCGGCCGCAGCAGCCTGATATACCGCAACAAACGCTTTTGGGCGGCCGACGTGCGCGATATTGTGCTGGAGCAGGCCGCCGCACAGGGCGAGCTGCCCTTTGCCGTGCCGCCGCAGATGAAAAACCAAGTGGCCGACTGGCGCTGCGAACAAATTTTCCTCACGCTGGATTATGCTTCCTCCCCACCCGAAGTGTTTGTGGGGCAAGGGGTGAAGCTGGCCGACTTACAACTTGGCAATACGCGCAGCAGCGAGCAGGTGGCCGATAGCGCCGGCCGGCTCAAAGGCACACGCCAAGCCGAAAGCTGCCCGAACTGCGGCTCGCCGGTGCAATGGATTACCGGCCTCACGCCTTCCATCCTCTGCCCCAGCTGCGGCAGCAACCTGGATGCCACAGAAGGTAAGCTGGAATTGCTGGAAGCCAACAATAGGCGTGAGGCACAGGCCGATGCGTTCACCCTGAAAATCGGCTCGGAAGCCCGCATTAACAACCGCACCTACACCCTCATCGGCGCGGTGCGCAAAGACGAATTGGAGCCGGAAGATGCGTTCAACCTGATGTTCGGCCAAAAGCCGCTCGGCATCGTGCCCGTTGGGCGCTGGACGGAATACCTGCTCTTCGAGCCGCAGGCCGGCTTTATGTGGCTGGTGGAAAGCGGCGACGGCGAATGGAGCGTGTCGGAAACGCTCAACGTGTGGCCGCGCCTGTATGGCGATTTGTTCCAACCGCAGGGCCTGCCCAAACTCTACGACTACGGCGGCCGCGTGGTCTTGGCTGCCGGTGCGTTTTACTGGCATATCCGCCAAGGCGACGTGGATTTCTACAGCGACTACCGCCACAACAGCAACGGCAAGCTCTGCGCCGAATCCAACCGGCACGAAGCGGCCTGGAGCCAAAGCACCACCATTCCCTATCGCACCGTGTTGGAGTGGTTTGGCATAGAGAGCAACATCCCGCAATACAGCGCCAATATGAATGCAGATCGCCCGTCAACCGGGCTGATGACACTGCTGATAATCGTGTTTGTCATTATCAACGTGCCGGCGTGGTTGAATATGCTGGCTTCGGAAGAAGATATATCCCTGGCTGCTATGCTGTCGATGATGGTGCTGTATTTTCTGGGCAAACGCGGTAATGTGTTCAGTAGCGATGACGACGACGAAGATGAGTGAAATAACATGTCGAGAAATACTTATTTGATTTTCAGCATCATAGCTATGCTGGCCAGTACCTTTTATAACTACAGCTTCATGGGCAGCAGCGGCAGCCGTTCCTACAACGGCTCGCGCGTGGGCGGCGGCTATTCTTCAGGATGGCATAAATGAGCCACAGCCCCGGCAGCCACGGCCTGCTTGATTTATACGGCTGCCCGCCCGAATTGCTGCGCAACGAAGGCTACCTGAAAACCGCATTGGAGCATACCGCCCGCCACATCGGCGCCACCGTACTGGAGAGCCGTTTTCACACCTTCGGCGGCGAAGGCGGCGTAACCGGCGTGCTGCTCTTGGCCGAATCCCACCTCAGCATCCACACCTGGCCCGAACACGGCTTTGCCGCCATCGACATTTTCCTCTGCGGCCGCCTGCGGCCTGAAGCAGCGAAAGAAACACTGCAACACGCCCTAAAGGCCGAACGCAGCGTTTGGCAAACCCATCCGCGCGGCAGCGGGCTATAAGGCTTGCCACAGATAAGTGGCGGGAGGAAGAAAGGCTACCTGAAACCTTAAACAGGTTTCACTCTTAACCATGTGCTTGACTAAATAGCGCAGTAGCAACGTACCCTACCTGGTTTGCCCGATAACAAAAAGGCTACCTGAAAATTTTCAGGTAGCCTTTTCAGCATTCAAATCAAACCATCAACGTTTGTGCGCCTGATCCACGGCAGCGGTGAAGAGCACGTCGGTAGAGGAGTTGAGGGCGGTTTCGGCGGAGTCTTGAATCACGCCGATGATGAAGCCCACGCCTACCACCTGCATGGCGATGTCGTTGGGGATGTTAAACAGGCTGCAGGCCATGGGAATCAGCAGCAGTGAGCCGCCGGCCACGCCGGATGCGCCGCAGGCACCGATGGAGGCAATCACGCTCAGCAGCAGTGCCGTCCAGAAATCCACGGCGATGCCCAAGGTGTGTACCGCGGCCATGGTAAGCACGGTGATGGTGATGGCGGCACCGGCCATATTGATGGTGGCACCCAGCGGGATAGACACGGAATAAGTGTCTTCATGCAGGCCGAGCTTTTTCGCCAAAGCCATATTCACCGGGATATTGGCGGCAGAAGAGCGGGTGAAGAAGGCGGTGACGCCGCTTTCGCGCAGGCAGGTAAACACCAGCGGGAAGGGGTTGCGGCGGGTTTGGGTGAACACAATGATGGGGTTCACCACCAGTGCCACAAACAGCATCGCGCCCAACAATACGGCCAACAGGTGCAGATAGAAGCCCAGTTTGTCGAAGCCTTCTTTCACGATGGTAACCAGCACCAGCCCGAAAATGCCCAAGGGGGCGAAGCGGATAACGCCGCGCACCACTTTGGAAATGGCTTCGGCCACATCGTTGATCAGGGTGCGGGTTTGTTCGCTGGCTTGGCGGAACGCTGTGCCGAGCACCAATGCCCAGGCAAGAATGCCGATGTAGTTGGCATTGGCCAGCGCCTGAATCGGGTTGGACACCAGGTTCATCAGCAGGTGGCGCATCACTTCGCCGATGCCGGTGGGCGCTTCATTGCTGGCTGCTTCCACGCCGCTGAGCAAGAGCTGCGAAGGGAACAGGAAGCTTGCGCCAACGGCCACCACGGCGGCGGCAAACGTGCCCACCAAATACAGCACCAAAATCGGGCGGATATTGGTGGGGTTGCCGCTTCGGTGCTGCGAGATGGCGGAAGTGACCAAGGCAAACACCAAAATCGGCGCCACTGCTTTGAGCGCGCCCACAAACAGGCTGCCCAAAATCGCACCGATTTCCACCACCGCGCCGGCAGCGGCAGTGTTGCGCACCAGTACGCCCACCAAAATGCCGAGCACGAGGCCGATGGCAATCTGCGTTACCAGCCCCAAGCTGGTGAAAAAGCCAAACGGGCTTTTCCTTTGAGTGTTGTTTTGCATACAAATCCCTAGGTTGTGTGGTTTGTTATAGCCAAAGCCCGTTGCTTGCTAATGCACCAGCCTGCTTCAGCCATGGTTCCAGGCGGAAAAAGTTTAGTCTAACAGAAACGAACGTATCAGCACAAATATTTACTGACAGCCGCCACCCGTATAAGCCGACTGCAATGGGGCAGGTAAGTTTTTCAGGTAGCCTTTGGGCGGATAGAGGCTACCTGAAACACACAACAACAGACCGTTTGGATAATCAAACTCAACCATCCCTTTCAGGTAGCCTTGGCCGGCTGGATTGCTTTTGCCTGCCTTTACTATAAAACGTAAGGCAAAAATGCTAATATGCCGCAGTTTGCCGCACACACACCGGCCTGATGTTTACCGATTGCAGATTGCCCATGAAAACCCCTCTGTTTCCCCTTGCCGTAATTGCCGCCTTGCTGCTGAGCCTGCCCGCCCGTGCCGACGGCAAGGCGGGAGAGGCTGCTGCCAGTTCGGTGCAGAAAAATAAAGAATCGATCGAGCAGCCCACCACGGTTAATCCAAACAAACTGCCTTTCCCCATTTCCATCAATGCGCCTGCCGATTTGGCCGCACTTTTGCGCGAACATCTTTCCATTATCAACCGCCAAACCGAGCCGGATGCCGACATCGACCAAGAACAAATGCAGTTTTTGGCCGAAGAAGCGCCAGACGAAATCAAACAGATTGTGCGTTCGCAAGGCTATTTCCGCGCCGATATTCAGGTAGCCCCGCACGGCCGCGGCTGGCGCATTACGGTGAAGCCCGGGCCGCGCACACAGGTGAGCGATGTGGAAGTGTCGATTGTGGGCAAGGTGTTGGAAGACGGCGAGCTGGCCACCTACTATAAACGCGCCATGGCCAACTGGGCCTTGCCGGTGGGTCAGCCGTTTGTGAACAGCGAGTGGAGCAGCAGCAAAGACTCGGTGCTCTCCGCCGTGCGCCGCTATAAATACCCGCTGGCCTCGCTCACCGAAAGCCGAGCCACCATCAACCCGCAAACCAGCCAAGCCGTGCTCGCTGTGAGCGTAGACAGCAAACAACCGGTGTATTTCGGCGATATTCAAGTGAGCGGCAACGAGCGTTATCCCGCCTCGGTGATTACCGGCATGGCGCAGTTTAAGCCCGGCGAACCCTACGATTTCGATAAAATCCTGGATTACCAACAGGCACTGGAACAAGACAGCCACTACAGCCGCGCGCAGGTGGAGGCCGATTTCTCCAAAATGGTGGACGACCGCGTGCCGCTATTGGTATCCGTGAGCGAAGTGCCGCGCCAGAAATTCGATATCGGCCTGCGCTACGATTCCAAAGACGGCCCCGGCATCCGCCTGGGCTACGAACACTACAACGTATTCAACCGGGGCTATGTGTTTGCCGGCGCCACCGACGTGAACCGCTACGAGAAAAGCGCCAGTATCGGCCTGGGCCAGCCGCGCAACAGTAACGGCTGGTATTGGACGGGCAACATCGCCTACAACAGCTCCACCACGCAGAAACTGGATAAAAACACCCTCCAATCCGGCATCTGGCGCGTGCGCGACCGCGACGGCATCGAAGCGCGTTTCGGGTTGGAATACATCACCGAATCGCGCCACGTTGTGGGCGGCCCCGACTTCGGCCGCAGCAATGTGCTGATGCTCACCGCCGCTTGGCGCCGTCAAAACATCGAAACCCTGCTGCGCCCGGCCAACGGCTATTATTTGGAAGGCAAGGTAGGCGCCACCGTCGGTTCGCTCGGCTCGTCCGCCGTGGTGCAGCGCGTGCACGGCCGCGCCGGCTACTATTTCACGCCGGAAGAACACAAAAACATCGGCACGTTTATCGTGCGCGGCGAGTTGGGCTACACCCACTCCAACCAAGATTTGGAAGTGCCCTCCGTATTGCTGCTCCGCAGCGGCGGCGCCAACAGCGTGCGCGGCTACGAGCAAGACAGTATCGGCCGCAAAGGCCCAAACAATTCCGTGCTGCCCGACCGCGCCTTGGCCGTAGCCAGCTTCGAATATCAAAAACCGATCGGCAAAAACTTCGCGTTGGCGCTGTTTCACGATATGGGCTCGGTGAGCCACAACTTCACCAATATGAATTGGCATCACGGCAGCGGTGTCGGCCTGCGCTGGTTTAGCCCGATTGCCCCCTTCTCCTTCGATTTGGCCTACGGCCACCAAGACCGCAAACTGCGCTGGCACATCAGCCTGGGAACCCGATTCTAAAATGACCGACACCGTACTACCTGTTGATTCCGACACCCTGCCGCCCGAGGCCGAAAACGAAGCCGCTGCCGGCAACACTCCGCCGAAAAAGCCGCGCCGCCGCTGGCTGCGCCGCCTGCTTTCCGCCTTTTTGCTGCTGCTCACGCTTTTGGTGGCCGCCGTAGTGTGGCTGGTGGGCACCGAATCCGGCCTGCGTTTCGGCATCACCAAAATTCCTGCCTGGTTCGGTGTGAACATCAGCGTGAAGGAATTGAACGGCAGCCTGTGGCGCGGCTTTCAAGGCAGCGGCATTCAGGTAGCCACCGAGGGCACCGATTTAGACATCAGCAGCGTGGCGCTGCAATGGCAGCCGCAGGAATTGTGGCAGCGGCAGCTGCATGTCAACCGACTGGCTGCCGGCGACATCCGCATCATCAGCAAGCCCACTCCGCCCAAAGAAGACCGCCCGCCGATGAGGCTACCTGAAAGCGTGGATTTGCCCTTGGGCGTGCAAATTGAAAAAATCGAAGTCGGCCGTATCCTGCTGGGCCAAAGCAACAGCCCGGTGGTGGAATCCGGCGCGGTGAGCTATCGCTTCGACCATCAAAACCACCAGATCAACCTCGTTTCCCTGCGCCTGCCCTGGCACAATTTCAGCGGCAGCGCCACGCTCAACACCACCACGCCCTTCAAGCTCGACGGCCAAATCGTGGGCAGTGGCGAGCTGGACGGCAAGCAGGCCGACAGCGCCATCGCCGTGAACGGCAGCCTGCAAAACCCCGAGCTGCTCGTCCAGCTGGACAACGGCGATTCCCACTTTGCCGTAAACGGCAAACTGCGCCCCTTCGAGCCGCTGCTCAACCGCAAAATCGTCAACCTCAACATCGACGGCCGTCAAATCAACCCCGCATGGTTTGATCCCTCTCTGCCCGCCGCCGATTTAGTGTTCAACCTCGCGCTCAATCCCGCCGAAGAAGCCGACACCCTCGCCGGCCTGCTCGAAGTGCGCAACCAAGCCCCCGCGCCCATCAACGGCAACGGCATCCCCGTGGCCGGCATCAACGGCAAGCTCAAAGTAGACACCAGTGGCAAACTGCATTTGGACAATGTCGATACCGAGCTGGCCGCCGGCGGCCGCATCACTTTCAACGGCAACATCGATAGCGCCAGCCAAAACATGGCCGTGGATGCCGCCGTGCAGCAGTTCAAACTGCAAGACATCCTCAAACAAAAGCTCGACCTCAGCCTAGACGGCGGCATCAAGCTTTCAGGTAGCCTTGGCAGCCCGCAGGCCGATTGGCAGCTTAAAGCCGGCCAAACCGCCACCAGCGGCACCTTCCAACTGCTCACCGACAAAACCAACCGCCAGCGCAGCATCCGCCTGCAGCAAGTGAAAATCACCCCCGCAAACGGCGGCGAAATGCATGGCGAAGCCCTGCTCGAGCTCTTTCAAGGCCGCAAAATCACCGCCCGCGTTAACAGCACCCGCTTCAACCCCGCCGCCGTGCTGGCCGATTTGCCGCAAGGCAGCGTGAACGGCAGCGTGAAGCTCGACGGCAGCCTGGCCGACCAGCCCGACCTGCACCTCCTGCTCGATTGGCAAAACAGCCAGCTCTCCGGCGCACCGCTCGCCGGCAAGGCCGATTTGCGCTATCAAAACGACCACCTGCCCAAAGCCGACCTCCATCTTCTGCTCGGCCGCAACCGCATCCACGCCGACGGCAGCTTCGGCAAGGCAGGCGACCGCCTTAATCTCGACATCGACGCACCCAACCTCAACCTCTTCGGCTTCGGCCTCACAGGCTACCTGAAAGCCCAAGGCTTCCTTTCCGGCGACCCCGCCAAGCTCACCGCCGACCTGCGCGGCCACGCCGACGGTCTGGCCGTGCAAAACGCCGTGCGCATCGACCGCCTCGATTTCGACCTCAAAGGCTCGCCCGACCTCAACCAGCCGCTCAACATCAAGCTCGACGGCCGGAAAATCCACATCGGCAGCACCCAAATCGACAACATCAACCTCAACGCCAACGGCAGCGGCAAAAGCCACAGCATCACCGGCAACAGCAGCCTCAGCCTCAGTGGCAAGCCCTTCCGTCTCAACCTGGCCGCCAACGGCGGGCTGAACAATGAGCAGCAATGGAACGGTCGCATCGGCCAGCTCGACATCAGCGGCGCCTTCAACCTCAAGCTGCTCAACCCCATCCAAATCGAAGCCGGCGCCAAACGCGTGCGCCTCGACAACGCCCGCTGGGCGGCCATGGGCGGCAGCCTCAATCTGCACACGTTCATGTGGGAAAAACAAAGCGGCATCAGCAGCAAAGGCAACGCCACCAATCTGCACCTGCAAGAACTGGACAACCTGATCGGCCTGGGCAAAGACGACAAATCCGTCAAGCTGCAGCTCGTGGTGGCCGGCGATTGGGACTTGCGCTACAGCCGCGATGCCACAGGCTACCTGAAACTCACCCAGCAATCCGGCGACGTGGTTATCCCCTATCGCCAGCAGGCATTGGGCTTGAGCAACCTCGTGCTCGACACCCGCTTCCAAAGCGGCCGCATCGACAACCGCCTCACCGGCAAAACCCGCTACGGCACGCTCGACGCCTCCGTAGCCGTGAGCCAGCAGTTCGGTAATGCCATCAGCCAGGCTCCGATTAACGGCTACCTGAAACTCGACATCCCCGAGCTCGACGCCATCCGCAACCTCCTGCCCGGCGGCATGAGCGCCAAAGGCGCGCTCGCCATCGACACCACCGTATCCGGCAACGTGGGCGAGCCCCGCCTCAACGGCACCGCCACCGGCAAAAACCTCTACTACCGCGACCGCAACACCGGCGTGATTTTGGATAACGGCAGCCTCAGTTCCCGCTTCCAAGGCCGCGACTGGGTAATCGACTCGCTCAAATTCACCCGCAAAGACGGCAGCGTCGAGCTCAAAGGCCGCGTCAACCTCACCGGCACCACCCCCGATGTAGACGTCAACGCCCAGTTCACCCGCTACCCCATCCTCGACAACCCCAACCGCAAGCTCACCCTCAGCGGCAACAGCCGCCTGCTCTACAACCCCGGGCGCGGCATGGCGCTAAACGGCGAGCTCAAAGTAGATAGCGGCCACTTCGGCTTCCAGAAATCCAGCATGCCCGGGCTGGATGACGACGTGGTGGTGCTCGGCGAAGAAAAACCTGCCGACACCGGCACCGCCACCCCCATCGAGATGAACCTCGCCCTCGACTTGAACGACAACTTCCGCTTCAGCGGCCAAGGGCTGGATGTGTTGCTCGGCGGCAAGCTCACCCTCAGCGCCCAGCCCAAAGAGAACGTGCGCGCCGTGGGCACGGTAAACATCGTGCGCGGCCAATACAAAGCCTACGGCCAAGACCTCGTCATCAATAAAGGCCACATCTCCTTCGTCGGCCCCATCGCCTCGCCCAACCTCAACCTGCGCGCCACCCGCAAATACTCCCCCGTGGGCGCCGGCGTGGAAGTGCTCGGCAGCCTCGACAACCCGCGCGTGAGCCTGGTATCCAACGAGCCGATGAGCGACAAAGACAAACTCTCCTGGCTCATCCTCGGCCGTGCCAGCAGCGGCAACGAAAGCGACGAAGCCACCGTGGCCGCCGCCGCCGGCGCCTTCCTGGCCGGCAACATCAACGACAAAATCGGCCTCCTCGACGACTTCGGCATGACCACCCGCCGCACCCGCAACACCCAAACCGGCGAGCTCAACCCCGCCGAACAAGTCATCACCTTCGGCAAGCGCATCACCAACGAGCTCTATCTGGGCTACGAATACAGCGTAACCAGCGCCAACCAGGCCGTGAAGCTGATCTGGCAGATCAACAGCACCCTGCAGGCCATCAGCCGCGTCGGCACCGACTCCGTGGGCGGCGAAGTGCGCTACACCATCCGCTTCGATTAGCCGGCCATTCGGCCAAGCCGCCGCAAGATTTTGGCTTGGATAAAGTTTCAGGCAGCCTCCGCCAATGCGCGGAAGGCTACCTGAAAAACCAAAGCACCCAGCTGCCACCTTTTTTAGCTTCGCAGAAACTCCGCCTTGCTTCGCAAGACATCGTTTTAACTTCGTTGCAGCTGGCGCTTTAGCTTCGCAGAAACTTCGCTTCGCTCCGTTTTCAGGCAGCCTCAACTATCTGAAAGGCTACCTGAAACCCAACCCCTTCCCTCGTAAGAGAATAAGGCAAATCGCAGGTTTGCCTCAGCATTCATCGGACAAAATATGAACCGCCGTATCCAACTTCTTCTCGCCGCTTGCCTGCTGGCAGCATCATTAACCACAGCTGCCGCACCGACGGCCGAGCAGCGGCAGCAACTCAATCAGGCCTTTTCCGCCTATCAGCAACAAGACTACCGCCGCGCCCATGAGTTATTTTTGCCATTGGCACAACAAGGCTATGCCACCGCTCAGCACAACCTTGGCGTGATGTACGAACAGGGGCAAGGGGTGCCGCAAAATTACGTTCAGGCCAAATACTGGTTTGAACAAGCCGCGGAACAGGGGAGAGCTGATTCACAACATAATCTTGGGATTTTTTATTACAACGGATACGGTGTTAAGCAGGACTTTTCCCGTGCCTGTAATTGGTTTGGGAAAGCTGCCACCCAAGGTAACGCTGTTGCACAATATAACTTTGGCGTTTGCTATGAGAAAGGGCAGGGGATGCCGCAAAGTTATGTGCATGCCAGCGAGTGGTTCGGCAAAGCTGCTGCTCAAGGCTTTCCCGATGCCCAATTCAATCTTGGAGTTTTGTATTTGAACGGGCACGGTGTACCGCAAGACTATGCTCGTGCCCGCTATTGGTTTGAAAAAGCCGCAGCACAAGGGATGGTAGTAGCGCAATTCAATCTGGGTGCCTTTTACGAAAAAGGGCTGGGTGTAACTCAGGATTACGTCCGTGCCCGCCACTGGTATGAAAAAGCGGCCGCTCAAGGCTATGCTGTTGCCCAAGTCAACCTTGGCGTCTTGTATGCAAAGGGTCAAGGCGTGCCGCAAGACTATGCCCGTGCCCGCTACTGGTTTGAGAAGGCTGCCGCCCAAGGGTACAGCCCCGCCCGATCTGTATTGCGCCGGCTGCAACAAGAAGGGCACTAGCCTGCCTCAACAGGCTACCTGAAAGCGTAAGCCCGCGTAGTTTGGGTTAGCCGCAGGCGTAACCCAAGCAATCTTAGCCCAACGTTGGATTATGGTTTGCAACCTAACTCAAGCCACGGCTAGCCAAAACTGGCTTTGCCGAAACATCATTTTTCAGGTAGCCTCACCCCACCCAAAGGCTACCTGAACCCCCACCCCTTCTCTTGTAAGAGAATGAGATAAATCGCAGATTTGCCCCATTATTTATCGGAAAAGATATGAACCGCCGTATCAAACTTCTTCTCGCCGCTTGCCTGTTTGCAGCGTCATTAACCACAGCTGCCGCACCGACAGCCGAGCAGCGGCAACAACTCAATCAGGCCTTTCCCGCTTGAGTTTCCCCGCCAGTTTCAGCAAATCAAAGATTACTTGGGCATAGATGAACAACACATCCACATTACCGACTTTGTGGAGGATTAAAACCAAGAAGACTGTTTTTACGACTATTTCTTTGACGCGCTGAATCGAAGGATTTACGAATACGCCTTTGAAGGGAAGAAAACCACGTTTCGGGAGGCGGATATGGCTGCCTTAACGATGCGGGATACCTTCAGCATTAAAGTGCTGCATCTTTTATAGCAAATAAATAAGGAGCGGGTGGCAAACCCAGCTCCTTTTTTCAGGTAGCCTGCTTGCGTATTAAGGCTACCTGAAACGAGTTTCTGCAAAGCTCAGTACCCCTGCCGCTTTTTGCACAGCAGCGCATCCAGCGACCATTTGCCGCCACCCGCTGCGGCCAGATACAGGAACACAAAGCTAAACAGCACGGCTGCCTCGCCGCCGTTCATCAACGGAATCAGCACGTGGCCGTTGCCCGCAACGTGGCCGATGAAGTAGGCCACCGCCATTTGGCCGGAGAGGATAAACGCTGTCGGGCGGGTAAACAAACCGAGCAACACCAACAGGCCGCCGCCCAGCTCCAGCATACCGGCCACGCCGTAGAGCGAGAAGAGCTGCAAGCCGTCAAACATTTCCACATGCGGCAGGCCGAGCAGCTTGGCCGAACCGTGCAGCATAAACATATAACCCGCCGCAATACGCAATACCGACAACACCATGCTGCGGCAGTTTCCCCAATGTGTATTCATGATTTTTCCTCTTGATGCGTGAAACAGTATCGGTTGAAAGTACCCGTGCAGTATAATCATTTCCCTATAGCGAAAACATAGCCAATCCAACAATACAGTTTTTCCCCAAGAGAAATCATGGATACCTTATTAAGCATGAAAGTGTTCTGCCAAGTGGTACACAGCGGCAGCTTCACCCGCGCCGCCGATCAGCTGGATATTTCCGTGCCTATGGCCAGCAAACACGTGGCACACCTGGAAAAAAGCGTGAATGCCCGCCTGCTCTACCGCAACAACCGCCGCCTCAGCCTCACCGAGCAGGGCGAAGCCTACTACCGCGACTGCCTCTCCGCGCTCGACCTCCTCGAACAGGCTGCCGCCCGCGCCGCCGGCAGCACCGCCCGGGTGCAGGGCCGATTGCGCGTGAGCATCCCCGTGTGGTTTGCCAACCCCGTGTTTGCCGGCTGGATTACTGAATACTGCCGCCGCTACCCCGATGTGTCGCTGCACCTCACGCTCACCAACCACAGCGTCAACCTCGACGGCGACGGCGAAGACGTGGCGCTGCGCCTCTCCAAGCAGCCGGCCGAAAACCTGATTGCCCGCACCCTGGCCGAAATCGATTTCCATTTGGTGGCCGCGCCCGCCTATTTGGCCGAACACGGCATGCCCGCCGCTCCGCAGGATTTAGCGCCATACCAAGCCATCCTGCCCAGCTACACCGACGTATCCGGCCTCACCCTGCAAGGCCGGGGCGAAAGTCATAACATCGAGCTGCAAGCCGCCATACACAGCAACAACACCCAAATGCTCTACCAGCTGGTGTGCGCCGGCGCCGGCATCGGCTACCTGCCCGAATGGCTCCTGCGCGCCGACCTGCAAACCGGCCACCTGCGCCGCCTGCTGCCCGAATACCGCACCGCACCCGTGCCCTTCTACGCCGTGTACACCCAGCGCAAACTCTTGAGCGCGAAGGTACGCAGTTTTATCGACTTTATGGTGGATAAAGCCGCGAACGAACAGGCTGATTTGTAGAATAGCCGGCCAAAGCAAAGGCTACCTGAAACGCTAAATGGTTTCAGGTGGCCTGTTTTTGCTGCTTAATCCGCGCCGTTGGCAGCCAGCAGGAAGGCTTCGAGGCTTTCGGCTTTCCGAACGCATTCGCCGCTGTCGTGGTCGGGCAGCCATACCGCGCCGTCGTGCAGCATAAAGTAGTTGCCGCTGCCGTCGCCCGCGAAGGTGATGCCTTGTTGCAGCAGTCCGGCGGGCAGGGTTTCGTGCTGGGCAAAATGGCGGCGTACCCATTTTGTGTTCTCTACCACCTGCGCCAAATCGTCGATTTCTATGCCCAGATAGCAGTTTGTGCCGAAACGCAGCAGCAGGGCGCGATACAGGGCGGGGAAGGGCGTGCCGAGCTCTTGTTCGGCGGCGGCAATTTCGGCCTCGGATACAGGCTCACCTGAGAGGAGTTCTTCCGCCATGCCGTCTTGTTCGGCGAAATCGGCACGGATAAGGTCTTCGAGTTGGTCGAGACAAGCTTGAGGCATGGCAGTTTCCTTAGTAGTGGCGGTAAGAAGGAGGAGGCTACCTGAAAACGGAATAAATAGACAACAGGGCAGATATTGCTGCCGTTTTACAGCTGCTTTTAGCCCCAAAGCCGTTAGTATTTTTCAGGTAGCCTTCGCTACTAAAGCTTCAGGGTTACCCAATATTGCGGCAGGCGGTTGAGGCGTTGGCGGATGGCTTGGGCTTCGCTGTCGCCGTGTTCGGCGAGGAGGCGGGCGGCGAGGTCGAGGTAGGAGATGGCGGCCAGTTCGCTGTATTCCTGATAGTCGGCCGGGTCGGTGCAGCCGTCGTCGCGCAGCTCTTCGGCGCCCTCCAGCAGGAGGGTGAAATCGCCCAGTATGGCGCGGCATGCTTCTTGCACCGCTTGGCTGTTGCCGCGCCGTTTTTGCAGCCGCATCACGGCGTGCATGAAGGGGCCGATTTCGGCGCGGTAGTGGGCGACCACGGCGAAGGCGGCGGTGCCCCAGCATTCAACGGCTTGCGGCCAGAGCTCGTAGAGCCTTTGCTGTTCCAGCCATTCGGCGAGGGCGCGGGCGGTGTTCACGAGCTGGTAGCCGCTCATCCATATGTCGGCGCTGATGGTTTGCTTGGGGTAGTCGTTGCTGTTGGCGGCCACATGCTGGGCTTGAGTATCAAGCTCTTTGAGGTAGGCTTTAATGGCAGGGATGTCGGGCGGGAGTTGGCAGAGGGTGTCGAGTTTGCCTTGGTGTTTGCCTTGGTGTTTGCCTTTGTTGTTGCTCATGTTGCGCCTTTCTAAAATAGGTTTCAGGTAGCCTACTGCAGGGATAACAGGCTACCTGAAAAGAGGATGGCGGCTTTCAGGTAGCCTGGCGGCTTACTGCCGGGCTTTGTCCAGCCACACGTGGCGCGACAGGGCAAACAGCAGCGTGATGCCGCACAGGGTGGAGGCCAGCATCATGGCGGGCATGATGCGCGCGCTGCCGTTGTGCAGCTGGGTGGTGAGAAAGCCCACGGCGGCGGCAATCAGCACTTGGCTGGAAATCAGCACGCCGTTGGCGCTGCCGCCTTCGGCTTTGAAATAGCCCATAAAGCAGGCCTGGGTGTTGGCTACCACCAGCCCCTGCGTGCCCACCGACACCATCACCAACGGGGCAAACAGCCACAAGGGCGGCACGGCTATAGATTGGGAGAGCAGCATCAGCAGGAAGTTGGCGCAAAACTGCACGGCGATGCCGATGAGCAGGATATTGGCCGGCTCGCTGCCGCTTTTCAGCCGCCAGGCGGTGATGCGGTTGAAGAAAATCATGGTCACGATATTGAGGCCGAACAGCAGGGTATAGCAGCCGTTACTCAGGCCGTAGAACTTCATATACACCGAAGGCGATTCAGTGAGGAACACAAACATGGAGGAAAAGCTGAGCGACTGGAAAAACAGAAAACCAAGCGATTGCGGCTTGCCAAACACGCTGCGGTAGCCCGTGAAAATAATCGATAGCGGCGAACCCGCCGGCTTGGCGGCGGGGCGGTTGGCCGGCAGGAAGCGCCATTGCAGCAGCCACACCAGCGCGGCATAGCCCAGCAAAAAGCCGAACACCGCGCGCCAGCCGCCGATTATCTGCATCAGCCAGCCCACCATCGGCGCCAAAATCGGCGCCGCCATCATAATCACCCCGATCAGCGCAAACATCTGCGCCGCACTGCGGCCTTCGTAGCGGTCGCGCACAATCGCCCCGCCGCTCACCGCCACCATGCCCGCGCCGAAAGCCTGCAACATACGCAGCAGCATCAGCTGCGGCAGGGTTTGCAGCAGAATCAGCCCCAAACTGGCCACAAGGTACACCCCCAGCCCGGCCAGCACCACCGGCCGCCGCCCTTTAAAATCAGAAAACACCCCGCCCAGCAGCACGCCCGCCGACTGCCCCACCAGAAAAATACTCAGGCTTTGCTGAATATCGGTTTCACCCACGCCCAAGCTGGCCGCCATCGCCGGCACGGCGGGCAGATAGGTATCAATCGAAAACGGCATCACCGCCGCCATTGCGGCCAAAAGTAGCGCCATTTGCTTGTCGGAAAGGCGGGAAGGAGCAGAAGTGTTCATCAGAATTAATACGATACAGAATTAAGAAAAATCAGCGGATAAAGTAATAAGCCACATAGCCGCCGAATGCGGCCAAGGGCAATAATTGCAGCAAAGCGCGCTGCTTGGCCGCCGCATCCTGGCGCAAATGCGCCGACACCAACGCAAACAGCACATATTTCAGCAAAAACACACAGGCGCAGCACATCACCACCCCATTGAGCAGATAGCCCGTGGCATCATGCGCCGGATTCAGCGCAAACCACAAGGCCAGTAACAGCGGCAGCAGGCACACGGCCAGCCAGCTTTTCAGATGAGGGGGCATAAAGATTCCTTTTGATGGGTTGTGTAGAAAGCTTAAAGGCCACCTGAAAATGAGTGCGCCTGCGTTTTGCCTGATTTGGTTCATGCAGGTTTCAGGTAGCCCCAATTATATCCCCGATTGTCCAAGCCAATTGGTTATTCGATTGGACAAGCTATATAATTCCGCCAGTTTCACCGCACCCCCCGCCCGTTATGAGCCTGATTACCCACCTGCGTCCGGCACGCATCCAAGATTGCGAACACATCTACAACGCCCACCAATATGCCGTGCGCTACACCTGCGCCCGCAACTACAGCGAAGCCGTGCTGCAAGCCTGGCTTGCCCTGCTCAGCCCCGACAGCTACCTCGACACCCTCGAAGACGAGCGCAAGCTCTTGTGGGTGATCGAATTCAAACACCACATCCAAGGCTTTTTTCAGCTTAATCTGCAAGAATCCCAGCTCGATGCCCTGTATGTGCACCCCTTCGTGCAGCGCCAAGGCCTCGGCACCGCCCTGCTCGGCCGCGCTGAAGAGCTGGCCTACCAACACGGGCTGGGCATGCTCAAGCTCTATGCCTCGCTCAATTCCGAACCGTTCTACCTGCTCAACGGCTACCGCCCCCTTGGCGAAGCCATGCTGCCGCTGAATCAAGAAATCGGCATCGAATGCCGGCTGATGCGCAAACTGCTCACCGACCGTTGATGCCGGCTTTCAGGTAGCCCACTCCTCCGCCATACCGAAAGAGCCGCCATGAAAATCCCGCCACTCCTGATTGCCCTGCTCGCCCTCCCCGCCTGCACTTATCTCGACGGCCCAAACGGGCGGTTCTTCTCGCTCGATCTGCCCGTAGAAACCACACACACCGTGCACAAAACCGTGCGCGTGGACGCCGTACCGGGCACCACCGTCATCATGAGCGAAAGCTCCCCGCTCGACGGCTACTACCGCCCCGTGCCCAACAACGGCCGCCGCACCCTGCTGCGCCAGGCCGCCGACAATTCCTGCCTCAGCCTCGAACGCAGCGGCATGCCCGCCTACCTGGTCAGCCAGCCCTGCCACGGGCGCAACAACCAGCAATTCATGTTCGACGGCCCGCGCCTCAACATCAACGGTTTGTGCGCCGAAGCCACCGGCGGCGCCGGCAGCCCCGTCATCGCCACCGCCTGCCAAAACAGCCGCAGCCAGCATTGGATTGCCGAGGGCAGCCACATCCGCAGCACCGCCAACGGCCTGTGCCTAGACGGCAGCGGCGGCACGGTGAGCCTGCAATATTGCGATAACGGGATGGGGCAGCAGTTTTACCGATAGCTTGGCTGCGGGTTGCGTGGGAATGGAAAAGGCTACCTGAAAAACCGTAGGATGGTTTTCAGGTAGCCTTTTTACCGCTTCGGCCACTTAGTAGTAGGTTGGGTTGGGAAACCCAACATTCCACTTTAATTTGTTGGGTTACGCCTGCGGCTAACCCAACCTACTCTTGCTGCGGGCACTTAGTGACGGTAGTTGATTTGGATATTGCCGCGCACGGGCGATACCGGCCGCCAGTTGCCGGTGCAGATGGTGGAGCCGGCGCTGGTGTGGCAGTTGCGGTGTTCGGTATAGCCGATGCCGCCCCGGCTGTATTGCTCGGTGGTTTGAATTTCGCCACCGCCGTATTGGTTGGAGCCGTTATAGAAATAGTAGCTGCGGCTGGGGTAGTAGCCGGGGTAGTTGTCGTAGCCGCCGTAGTAGTAATCGGCGTAGGGGTTGATTTGCAGGTTGATTTGGGCACTGGTTTCGGCTGCTGCGGCAGCGCTGAAGAGGGCGGCGCAGAGAAGGAACAGGGTTCGCATGATGGGTCTCCCGAAAGGTGGCGGGTGGAAACGTTCGGCCTGCTTCGTGCCTATATCTTGTCTTCGGGCGCAGGTTGGAACGATAATTGCTATATTAATTAAGCTGGCGCGCACGGCACTTTGCCGATGGCGGTATAGCCATTATAGCGCCGATTTCTTCCAAGCAGCTGTTTGTTTACACAGCATTTTCATTCAATTTTCCTTTTTCAGGTAGCCTTATGCCGAACCAGCCCACCATCCTTTGCCGCGAACTGAGCCTGCTGGCGTTCAACCGCCGCGTGCTGGCGCAGGCGCGGGACGAAGGCGTGCCGCTTTTGGAGCGGTTGCGCTTTTTGTGCATCGTTTCTTCTAATTTGGACGAATTTTTCGAAGTACGCATGGCCTGGCTGAAGAAGGAAAGCCAGCTCAACCCGCACGCGCTCTTGGATAACGGCACCACGCCCGCCGAAACCATGGCGGCGGCGGCGGCCGAGGCCAAAAAATTAATTCAGGAGCAATACGAGCTGTTCAACCAAGAGCTGATTCCCGCGCTGCGCCAAGAGGGCATTTTCTTCTATCCGCGCCGCCAATGGACGGATCAGCAGCGCGCCTGGATTGAAAGCTATTTCGACCGCGAGCTGCTGCCCATCCTCACCCCGCTGGGGCTCGACCCGGCGCACCCTTTCCCGCGCCTGCTCAACAAGTCGCTCAATTTCGTGGTGTCGCTTTCCGGCAAAGACGCTTTCGGTCGCGCTTCCGGTATGGCCGTGGTGCAGGCGCCGCGCATTCTGCCGCGCGTGGTGAAACTGCCGGACGAACTCAGCGCAGGGCACGGCTTCGTGCTGCTTTCCTCCATTTTGCATGCTTATGTGCACAAGCTCTTCCCCGGCATGGATGTGGAGGGCTGCTACCAATTCCGCCTCACGCGCAACAGCGAGCTCACGGTGGATGAAGAAGACCTCACCAACCTGCGTGCCGCCGTGCAAACCGAGCTGCGCGAGCGGCAGTATGGCGACGAGGTGCGGTTGGAAGTGGCCGACAACTGCCCGCCGCATGTGGCCGAATTCCTGCTCGCGCAATGCAATTTGAGCCCGAACGAGCTCTACCAAGTGGTCGGCCCCGTGAACCTGGTGCGGCTGATGGCCGTGCCCGATATGGTGGACCAACCCGATTTGAAATTCCCACCATTCTCGCCCGGCCTACCCAAAGATGTGCGCAAAGACCAGCCCATGCCTGAAGTGCTCAAACAGCACGACGTGCTGCTGCACCACCCCTACCAATCCATCGCCCCCACCGTGCGCTTCATCCAAGAAGCCGCTGCCGACCCGGATGTGGTGGCCATCAAGATGACCATCTACCGCACCGGCACCCATTCCGACCTCGCCCGCGCCCTGATTGCTGCCGCCAATGCGGGCAAACAGGTAACTGTGGTGGTCGAGCTGATGGCGCGGTTCGATGAAGAAAACAACGTCAACTGGGCGCGACGGCTGGAGAGCGCGGGGGCGCATGTGGTGTACGGCGTATTCGGCTACAAAGTGCACGCCAAAATGGCGCTCGTTATCCGCCGCGAAGGAGGCTACCTGAAACGCTACGCCCACCTCGGCACCGGCAACTACCACCAAGGCACCTCCCGCATCTACACCGATTTCGGCCTGCTCACCGCCGATGAAGCCATCACCGCCGACGTGAACGCCATCTTTATGGAAATCACCGGCCTCGGCCAGCCCACGCGGCTCAATAAGCTTTATCAGAGCCCTTTCACCCTCAGCCCCATGCTGTTGGAGCACATTGATGCTGAAACTGCCGAAGCCCGCGCCGGCCGCCCCGCCCGCATCATTGCCAAGATGAATTCGCTGATCGAGCCCGGCATCATCCGCGCCCTGTATCAAGCCAGCCAGGCCGGCGTTCAGATAGATCTGATCGTGCGCGGTATGTGCACCCTGCGCCCCGGCGTGCCCGGTCTGTCCGAAAATATCCGCGTGCGCTCCATCATCGGCCGCCTGCTCGAACACTCCCGCGTGTTCTACTTCCACAGTGGCGGGCGCGAAGAGCTCTTCATCGCCAGCGCCGACTGGATGAGCCGCAACTTCTTCCGCCGCATCGAAATCTGCACTCCAGTGGAAAACCCGGCCATCAAACAGCGCATTATGCGCGAAGCCCTCACCCTCGCCCTAGCCGACAACCGCAAAGCTTGGCTGATGCAGTCCGACGGCAGCTATGTCCGCGCCACCGCGCAGGAAGGGGAAGAAGAGCTGGATATGCAGGAAACGCTGCTAAATGAATATCGGCGCTGATAACACGGAAGTGAAAGAGGCTACCTGAAAGTTTCAGGTAGCCTCTTAATAGGCAAAGGGGCTGTACTAGATTAGCCCTAAATTCCACACCAATCCCGCAAGATTTTTAGCTGTCGGGACGGTGTGCCGAAGTTAAACCGAAATTCGCATTCTTTCAAGAACAGCGGGAAAGATTTGCGATCGATTCCGTTGTATTTGCGTAAGACGCGTTTTGCCTGATTCCAAAAATTCTCAATGCCGTTGATGTGGTTCTGGCGGTCTGCAAATTCCTTGGAATGGTTGATGCGGTAATGGATGAAACCGCTCACGTCCAACTTGTCGTAACTGCTCAGATTATCGGTATAAACAATACTGTCCGGCATGATTTTCTTTTTGATGACAGGGAGTAACGTTTCAGACTTGGCATTATCCACCACAACGGTATAGACCCGTCCGTTGCGTTTCAGAATGCCGAAGACAACCACTTTTCCTGCCGCACCGCGACCACGTCTGCCTTTACGCCGTCCGCCGAAATAGCTTTCGTCCAACTCGACAGAGCCCTCAAAAACCTCATCGGCAGCCAAGGCCAAATGATGGCTGATAACCATACGGATTTTGCGGTAGAACAGAATGGCGGAGTTGGGCTGAATGTCCACAATATCGGCAGCGGAACGGGCGGTAACTTCGAGTACAAAAAAACGAAGTAGTTCTTTCTGTAATTTTTTCTTTAATTTGCAGTGTGTTATCTTCATATTTCGAGGGTAACATATCTGCTAATCTAGTACAGCCCCTATCGAATTGCACTGGTCTAGCAGGAGGTTTCAGTCAGTCCCGTTCGGCTGTCTA
>NZ_DBHKXY010000029.1:0-12713 GCF_057315495.1 Eikenella sp. | reverse complement strand
GCCGATTTGGTGCTGTGGAACGGGCTGAACCTGGAGCGCTGGTTTGAGCGTTTCTTCCAAAACGTGCGCAACAAACCGGCAGTGGTGGTAACTCAAGGCATCACCCCGATGTCGATTCATGAAGGCCCCTATCGCGGCCAGCCTAACCCACACGCTTGGATGTCTACCCGCAATGCTTTAATCTATGTGGAAAACATCAAAAACGCGCTGATTAAATACGACCCGCAAAACGCCGCCACCTACACCCGCAACGCCGCCGCCTATGCCCAGCGCATCCGCAACCTAGACCGTCCCTTGCGCGAAAAACTGGCACGGGTGCCGCAAAACCAGCGTTTCTTGGTGACCAGCGAAGGCGCGTTCAGCTATCTGGCACGCGACTACGGCTTCAAAGAAGTGTATCTGTGGCCGATTAACGCCGAGCAGCAAGGCACGCCGCAACAGGTGCGCCGCGTAATCAACACCGTGCGGCAAAACCATATTCCGGTGGTGTTCAGCGAGAGCACCGTATCGCCGCGCCCGATGCGGCAGGTATCGCGCGAAACCGGTGCCAAATACGGCGGCGTATTGTATGTGGATTCGCTTTCCGCCAAAAACGGCCCGGTGCCCACCTATCTCGACCTGCTCAACACCACGGTTTCCACCATTGTTAGAGGATTTGGAAAATAATGTCTGAACAAGCCGCCTCCATCAGCGTTGAATCGGTAACGGTTCGCTACAGCAACGGCCACACGGCCATCCGCGACGTGAGCTTTACGCTGCAAGGCGGCACCACCTGCGCACTGGTGGGCGTAAACGGCAGCGGCAAATCTACCCTGTTTAAAAGCCTGATGGGGCAGATTAAGCCGAAGTCGGGCAGTATCCGCCTGTGCGGCCTGCCCGTGCCGCAGGCGCTCAAGCGCAACCTGGTGGCCTATGTGCCGCAGAGCGAGGAAGTGGATTGGCAGTTTCCCGTGTCGGTGTACGACGTGGTGATGCAGGGGCGCTACGGCTACCTGAATTTCCTGCGCCTGCCCAAAGCCGAAGACAAACGCAAAGTGCAGGAAGCCATGGAACGGGTGGGCATTGCCCACTTGGCGCAACGGCAGATCGGCGAGCTCTCCGGCGGGCAGAAAAAGCGCGTATTCCTGGCGCGCGCACTGGCGCAACAGAGTAAGATTATCTTGCTGGATGAGCCGTTTACCGGCGTGGATGTGAAAACTGAAGACGCGATTGTGGATCTGCTCGGCCAGCTGCGCGCGCAGGGGCATTTGATTTTGGTGTCCACCCACAACCTCGGTATGGTGCCCGACTTCTGCGATCAAGTGGTGATGATCAACCGCACCGTGCTGGCCGCCGGCCGCACCGAACACACTTTCAACCAACACAACCTCGAACTGGCCTTCGGCGGCGTGCTGCGCCACTTCCGCCTCTCCGGCAGCGATTTGCACGACGACGAAGACCGCCGCGTGCTCACCGTACTCACCGACGACGAACGCCCCGCCGTGTTCTACGGCCAAGCCAAAAACGATCCGCCCGCCGTACCCTGCTGCAGCGATGCCCAAGGCAGCTGTGCGGAGCAGGAAAACGGCAGCGAAGGGAGCGGCTCATGCTAGACATGCTGCTGGAGCCGTTTGCCTACGAATACATGGTGAAAGCCATCGTGCTGAGTGCGGCGGTGGGCGGTATGTGCGCGTTTTTGTCGTCTTATTTAATGCTCAAAGGCTGGTCGCTGATTGGCGACGCGCTGTCGCATTCAGTAGTGCCCGGCGTGGCGGTTACCTATGCGCTCGGCCTTCCCTATTCCGCCGGTGCGTTTGTATCCGGCATTTTGGCGGCACTGTCGATTTTGTGGATACGTGCCATCACGCAGCTGAAAGAAGATGCGGTAATCGGCTTTATCTTCACCACCTTCTTTGCTATCGGTCTGTTTATCGTGTCGGTGAACCCGACTGCGGTTAACGTGCAGGAAATCGTGTTGGGCAATATTTTGGGCATTGCCGACGAAGATATTTTTCAGGTAGCCATCATCATCGGCGTGTGCCTGCTGTTCCTGCTGCTCACTTGGAAAAACCTGCTCTTGGTGTTTTTTGACGAAACCCAGGCCGTGGCCGTCGGCCTCTCGCCGCTGCGCTACAAAATTTTGTTTTTCTGCCTGCTCAGCGCCTGCGTAGTAGCCGCGCTGCAAACCGTGGGCGCGATTCTGGTGATCGCCATGGTGGTTACCCCCGGCGCCACTGCCTATCTGCTCACCGACCGCTTCGGCAAGCTGGTGCTGATTGCTGTGGCGCTCGGTATCATTACCTGCGCTCTGGGCGCCTACATCAGCTTTTTCCTCGACGGCGCCACCGGCGGCGTGATTGTGTGCCTGCAAAGCCTGCTGTTCCTGCTCGCCTTCGTGTTTGCGCCCAAATACGGCCTGTTGCGGCAAAAATTCGGCGCCGCACCGCAAGCGGAAGAAACGGAGCCCGGCCATGTCTGAGCTGATCAACTGGTTTGCCGAGCCGCTCGCCTTCCCTTTCATGCAGAATGCCCTGCTCACCGCGCTGATTGTGTCCATTACCTGCGGGCTGCTCTCCTGCTATCTGGTGCTCAAAGGCTGGTCGCTGATGGGCGACGCAGTGTCGCACGCGGTGCTGCCCGGCATCGTGCTGGCCTTCGTGTTCGGCATTCCGCTGCAAATCGGCGCATTCGCCTCCGGCCTGCTCTGCTCCGTGGGCGTAGGCTACCTGAAAAACAACAGCCGCCTCAAAGAAGACACAGTGATGGGCATCGTGTTCTCCGGTATGTTTGCGCTCGGCCTCGTGTTGTTTACCAAAGTGGAAACCGACCAACACCTCACCCACATCCTGTTCGGCAACGTGCTGGGCGTGAGCCGCGAAGAGCTGCTGCAAACCTTTGCCATCTGCACTGCCGTAGCCTTGGCCGTGCTGCTCAAACGGCGTGACTTCATGCTCTACTGCTTCGACCCCGCCCAAGCCCGCATTGCCGGCCTCTCCCCGCAGTTTCTCCACTACAGCCTGCTCACCCTACTCGCGCTAACCATCATCACCGCCATGCAGGTGGCCGGCGTGGTGCTGGTGGTGGCCATGCTCATTTCACCCGGCATCACCGCCTTCCTGCTTACCAAACGCTTTGAACGCATGATGATCATCGTGGTCGCCGCCTCCGTGTTCACCAGCCTCGCCGGCACCCTGCTCAGCTACCACCTCAACTCCGCCACCGGCCCCAGCATCGTGATTTTGCAGGCCATTCTTTTCCTGCTCGCCCTCATCTGGAACAAACTGCGGCAGGCGTTTGGCCAAGAAAAGGCGGCAGCGGCTAGCTGAAACATGGCAGCAACAAGTTGCATATTCGCCCGCCATAATGGCAAAGGCTACCTGAAACATTCAGGTAGCCTTTTATGATGTCGGTGTTCACACCTTCACTACCAAAGTCTGCAACATCAAATCCTGCGGCGTTTGATAATTGCCACGTTTGCGGCACAGCATAATCAGATACAGCAATTGCACCACACAATAAACAATACGACCCAAGCCCAGGCCACTGAGCAGCCCGCACAGCGCAAGCAACACCACAAAGAAAAACCCTTCGCGCGCCAGCACATATTTAGCAAAGCCCGGATTCGCACCAGTATCCGTAATCACGCGGATACGCAGAATTTTCTGGCCGATACTCTGCCCACTACGGCTCATCAGGAACACCTGCACCAACCCCAGCAACAACCCTGCCACCAGCCCCAGCAGCAAAAGCAGCAGCAACCAAGGCATTTCAGCTTGCACATAGGCACTAGTGTACTCAATCCTTAATAAAAACATACCCAACAGCATAATAGGCAGGATACGGTCGATAGCACCGGCCAGCAAGCGCCGCCACGGCTCAGCCAACTCCACCTCCTTCATCCGCTCCGCTGCCTGCGGCTCGGCTGCTGATTCAGGAGGGCGATAGGCTTGGCGGAAATTTTGCATGGTTTGTCCTCAAATTAGGCCAGATAAATAAGGCTACCTGAAAACGAGAAAATGGTTTCAGGTAGCCTTGTGCATGAATAACGGACGACTTAGTTTTTGATAACCAATGTCTTCGCCAGCAAATCCTGCAAAGTTTGGCGGTTGCGGTCTTCTAAAAACAGCATCACGACACAGACGATGGTAGCAATAATTCCCAGCGAATCGCCCAATGTTTTGCTAACCATTCCGATCAGGGTAAAAATGAAGCTATAACCAAATTCGCGCACCAAGCAATATTTAACAAAACCGGGGTTATCGCCGTCTTCAGTAATCACGCGGATATTCAAGGCTTTTTTACCCACCGTTTGCCCATCGCGGGACATGATAACTATTTGGTAAATACCAAAAGCAATAACGAAGAGTAAACTAAGCCCGATAACCGTTGTCGAATTTTTGATAAAAATTGCGAGAATAAAAAAGAAGACCATGAAAATAGCGGCAAAAATCACATAGTCCAATAATCGTGCGCCCATCCGCTGCCACGGGCTGGCCAGCTCTACTTCCATTTCATTGCTATCGAATAAATCGTTTTCCAATGCGGTGGAGGCATAGGCTTGGCGGAAATTTTCATTTGGGTTTTCGCGGAAATCTTGCATGAGTGTATCTCCCTCGGGCGGCTACAAACATTTGTGCCTACCCTGTTGTTAATATAGACGTTGTTGGAAAGTTGCAGATTTTAACAGTTTGGCGTGGTTTGTAAATATTTACCGCTTTTCAGGTAGCCTTGTGTTGCATCAGGCTACCTGAAATGTATCGAAGACTCTGCACTGTGCAAAAAAGCGGCACAAGCCGCTTTGTTCACACCCTGCCGCGATTGGCTTCGGCCATCAAGGCGAGCAGCTCTTCGGTGGTGTCCCAGCCGATGCAGGCGTCGGTGATGCTTTGGCCGTAGGTTTCCAGCTTGTCTTGGCGGCCTTCCACCAAGTGGCTTTCCACCATAATGCCCATGATATTTTGCTCGCCGTTTTGCAGCTGCGCGGCCACATCGCGCGCCACTTCCATTTGGCGGGTGTAGTCTTTGCGGCTGTTGGCGTGGCTGAAATCCACCATCAATCTAGGCGTTACGCCGGCTTTGGCCAGCTGTTCGGTGGCAGCTTTAACGTGTTCCGCGCTATAGTTCGGCTCTTTGCCGCCGCGCAGGATGGCGTGGCAGTCGGGGTTGCCGGTAGTGTGGACGATGGCGGAATGGCCGGCTTTGGTTACGGAGAGAAAGTGATGCGGGTGGGAGGCGGCGCCAATGGCATCGATGGCGATTTTGAGGTTGCCGTCGGTGCCGTTTTTGAAGCCGACCGGGCAAGAGAGGCCGCTGGCGAGCTCGCGATGCACCTGGCTTTCGGTGGTGCGCGCACCGATGGCGCCCCAGGAGATGAGGTCGGCGTAATACTGCGGGGTGATCATGTCGAGAAATTCGGTGGAAGCGGGCATACCGAGGTTATTTAAATCCAACAGCAGGCGGCGGGCTTGGCGCAGGCCGAAGTTGATATCGAAGGTGCCGTTGAGGTGGGGGTCGTTGATGAGCCCTTTCCAGCCCACGGTGGTGCGCGGTTTTTCAAAATAAACACGCATCACGATCAGCAGCTCTTTTTCATATTTTTTGCGCAGGGGCAGCAGGCGCTGGGCGTATTCGAGGGCGGCTTTGGGGTCGTGGATGGAACAAGGGCCGATGATGGTGAGCAGGCGCTGGTCGCGGCCGTGCACTAAATCGGCAATTTGATGGCGGGTATTTTCCACCAAATCGGCAGCAGCCTCGCTGATGGGCAGTTCGTAGAGGTGGGCGATGGGGGGCAGCAGCTCGCTGATGCTGCGGATGCGTACGTCGTCGGTGCGGCTGAAGGCTTGGGAGTGGCTCATGGCTGTGTTTTGCTGTTCGTGGGAAAGGGCTTATTGTGGACTGGGCGGCGGCGGCTGGCAAGGGCTTAATGTTCAGGTAGCCTCAAATAGGCTTGTGAGGCTAGCTGAAAATGGCTGGGCACCTGATACACGCCTGCAAGCTATCTGTGTCTCGCCAACCTTAAGGAGTTTTGCCCAGCTTGTTATAGTGGATTAAATTTAAATCAGGACAAGGCGGTGAGCCGCAGACAGTACAAATAGTACGGCAAGGCGAGCCAACGCTGTACTGGTTTAAATTTAATTCACTATATTTTGCAGGCTAAAAATCGGTTTCAGGTAGCCTATTGCTAGGGCTACCTGAAAACAGGAGCAGCACGCTGCTTGGCAACTTCAAGCTTTAAAAACCGTTTTCCATCATGATGTGGCCCGGGATGCGGTTGCGATGCATGGCAAAGCCGAGCTTGAGCAGGGCTTGGAAGGTGTCTTTCACCATGGCGGGGTTGCCGCACAGCATGAAGCGGCTGCGTTCGGTGGTGAACGGCAGGCCGAAAGCCTGGCTGAGGCTGCCATTTTCCAACAGTTGCGGCAGGCGCTGATTGAGGCTGCCGGGCTGCTGCTCGCGGGTGAGTACGGAAACGAAGCGCAGTTTGTCGTAATACTCGCCTACTAATGGGTGTTCGGCCAAGTCGCGGATGCGCTGGTTGAACAAGGCTTCGTTGGCGTGGGAAACGGAATGAGCCAGGGCGAGATGGTCGAAGCGCTGCCAAATTTGCGGCTGCTGCAAGATGGAGAGAAAGGGGGCGATGCCAGAGCCGGTGCTGAGCATGATAAGGTCGCTGCCATCGGGGAAGCGTTCGGGCAACAGGAAGCCGGTGGCGGTTTTATCGAGCAGGATGGTATTGCCGGCTTCCAGTTGTTCGAATCGGGCCGACATGGGGCCGTCTTCGATGAGCACGGCGAAGTATTCGAGGGTGTCGTCGTATTCGGCGGAAACCACGGAATAGGCACGCCAAATGAAGCCGCTGCCTTCGGGAAAGCCGAGGCGGGAAAACTGGCCGGCAGCAAAACGGTATTCTTCGGGGCGGCTGATGGCAAAACTCATCAGCTTGGGTGTGTGGCGTTTTACCCAGAGTACGGTTTCTTCTGTGTATTTGGCGGCGGGAGAGGCGCTCATGATTATCCTTGCTGTGTGGGCGGGAGGGTGATGCTGGCATCGGGATAGACCGGCGCATCATTTTGTTTTTCTATTTGCCAAACATCGGTTTGGGTGTGGCGGCCGCTGTCTAAGTCGAGATAGAGCAGTCGGTATTGGCCGGCGCCGAGCTCGTAGAGGGTAAAGAAACCCTTCTCTGGCATGTAGAAAGTGCGGATATTTTGCCAAATGCCGTCTTGCTGCATTTGTAGTTCTACCATGCGGTCGGCGCCGTGGTTGGCGATGCTGGCGATAGACATGCCGTTTTGCGCGGCCACGGGGTAGCCGGCGATGTAGTCGGAAAAATACGGCCAGATATTGCCGTTGGGGGCTTTAGCCGGGCGCTGATAGGCGCTGCCTTGGGCGGCCAGCTGGCTCACGGCGGAAGGCGTATCTTGAGGCGCAGCGGGGTTTTTATCCAGCCACCACCAAAGCTGCAACACCAGCAGCCCGAGCAACAGGCCGGTGCCGAACACCAGCCAAAATGCTTTGTTGGCACGCAGCCGCTGCCACTGCGCTTTCAGCTTCTGAGGCCAAGGAATCAGTTTGGCCTGCTGCCGCGCGGCGGCTTGTTGCAGCAAGGGATTGGTGGCTTTGGCCTGGCGTTGGGCGGCAATCCAGGCATCGTGCCGTTTGCGTTGTTCGGGGTCGGACAACACGGCGTAGGCCTTGTTTACCATTTGCATGATGCGCAGGGCTTCGGGGTTGTCGGGATTGAAATCGGGATGATAGCGTTTCGACAGGCGGCGGTAGGCCTCGCGTATCTCCTTATTCGAAGCGGTTTCGGACACGCGCAGGTTGCGGTAGTGCGTGGGGATCGCGGGCATAAGGGCTACCTGAAAACTGAAGCTTCAACGGGGTTAAATCGGTTGGGATGTTAAGCGGGCAAAATTCGGTTGATTCGTTTTCAGGTAGCCTGTATCACACCCAAGGCTACCTGAAAACATTACCGCAAGAAATTCAAGCAAAGCCGGATTTATTTATTCAGGTTGTTCACTTCCTGCTGGGCTTTGTTCACTTCTTCTTCCAGCTTGCCGATGCGCTCCAGATAGCGGGCGTAGTTGCGCTCGTTGCCGTAGCGCACTTTGCGGCCTTCTTCCAGATTCTGCTGGGCTTGGCGCAGGCGTTCGTTGGCAGCTTGGCGCTGGCTTTCGCTAACGGCAGGCTGGGCAGCCGGGGCCGCGGGCTCGGGCGTAGCGGGGCTACTGTAGCTCGGATAGCTGGGCACGGTGCTCACGGGAGCGGGATAGGTGGTCATACGGCCGAGGTTGACGGCGCGGCAGTTGGGGCCGGTGCTGGCGGTGTAGGTACGGCGGCCTTGGCGGTCGGTACATTCGTAGGTGGTGGCGCTGGCTACGGCGCAGACGCCCAGCAGGCAGGCGGCAAAGAGAGGGGATAATTTTTTCATGTTTATATCCTTATTTTGAAGTAAGACGTTCTAGCTGATAAAGGCTACCTGAAAAACCGCTTTCAGGTAGCCTCCAAAATCTATACTACTTCCAATAGCGCCACCACGGAATATCGTTCGGCTGCCATTCTTTCTGCAAATAGGGGCTCTGCGGGAAATTTTGTGCCAACACGCGGCGGGTGTCGTTGCTCAGTTCCGGTTTTTCCAAACGGGCGTATGCGGTCATCATAATCGCCAGCGCCTCTTCCACATAGCGCGTATTCTGATAGCGGCTCACAATCCCCTGCGCACGGTTGGCGGCGGCCAAGTAAGCGCCGCGCTGCATATAGTAGCGGGCGATGGCCATTTCGTTGCCGCCCAAGGCATCCACCAGGCGCGTCATTTTTTCGCGCGCGTCGTTGGCGTATTTGCTATTGGGGAAGCGGGTGATGAGCTCGTTAAACACCTGATAGGCTTCGCGGTTTGCTTTCGGGTCGCGGTCGGACCAATCCTGCGAGGCCAGCTTGTTGAAGATGGATTTGTCTTGATTGAGCACAATCAAGCCCTTCAGATACAGCGCGTAATCGGTGTTCGGGTGATTGGGATACAGCTTCAAAAACTGCTCCACATGCGCCAAGGCCTGCGGCTGCTGTTCGTCTTTATAATACACATAAGCCGTATCCAGCCGCGACTGCACCGCTTGGCGGGTGTTGGGGAAACGCGCCCGCAAAATTTCATATAAACGCACCGAACGGCTATAATTGCGGCTCTCCATTTCCTCGTGCGCTTCGGCATACAGCTTGTCTACCGACCAATCCTGCGTAATCTGGGCATCTTGGCTCACAGCGGTGGTTGAAGTGCTGGAGCAGGCCGACAGCATCACTGCCAGGCCGGTAACTAAAAGAATCTTTTTCATGCAGAACATTTCTTCCTATACCAACAATGATGCCGATTATAACGATGATTTCGACTTTTCGGCAGGGGCAGACGCGGAAAATTGTATAAATTTAACCGTGCCCACCGATTTGGCCGGCCAAAGGCTCGATGCCGCGCTGGCCAAACTGCTGCCCGATTATTCCCGCAGCCGCCTGAGTACTTGGATTAAAGACGGCAACGTATTGCTCAACGGCCAGGTTGCCCGCCCCAAAGAGAGGCTCATCGGCGGCGAAACCTTGGAAGTGCACATCCAGCACAGCCACGAAACCGCCGCCTTTACGCCCGAGCCCATACCGCTGGATATTGTATTTGAAGACGACAGCGTGATTGTGTTGAACAAACCTGCCGGCCTCGTTGTCCACCCCGCCGCCGGCAACTGGAGCGGCACCCTGCTCAACGGCCTGCTTGCCCACTGCCCGGCATTGGCCGAAATCCCCCGCGCCGGCATCGTGCACCGCCTCGACAAAGACACCAGCGGCCTGATGGTAGTGGCCAAAACCCCGGCCGCGCAAAACAGCCTGGTGCAACAGCTGCAAGAGCGCAGCGTGAAGCGCATCTACCGCGCCGTGGCCGACGGCATCGTGCCGTTCGACGGCAAAATCGATACCCTCATCGGCCGCGACCCGCACAACCGCCTCAAAATGGCCGTGGTCGGCTTCGGCGGCAAAAAAGCCGTTACCCACATCAAAGTGCTCGAACGCTACCAGAGCCACAGCTACATCGAATGCGCCCTCGAAACCGGCCGCACCCACCAAATCCGCGTGCACATGCGCGAAGCCAAACACCCGCTCGCCGCCGACCCTGTGTATGGCAACCCGCGCCATCCCTGCTCCGATGCGGTGAAAGAAGCCGTGCAACAGCTCGGCCGCCAAGCCCTGCACGCCTACCGCCTCAGCTTCGTCCATCCCGAAAGCGGCGAAACCGTACAATTCGAAGCCCCGCTGCCCGAAGACATCCACCACCTGCTCTCCGTATTACGCTGGGAATGCGGCATGGATTCCGCCCTCAGCCACACCCTGCCCCCCGCCGAGCCCGATGACGAAGACGATTGGGATGAAGATGATTACGACGTGGAAACCATCTACGTGCACGATTAGAGGCTACCTGAAAATATCAGTTACAACGAAGCAAAAATGCCAACCAAAGGCTACCTGAAAGCACCCGCTTCAACGAAGCGAAAACATAATGCAAGCTATGGTTTCAGGTAGCCTTTCCATTAAACCAACACCGCCAGCCATGCCCAACACCGCCCCCAAAGCCCTCGGCGAATTCGACTTCATCCGCCGCTACCTCGCTGCCGAGCAGCCTGCCGACCCCGAACTCCTGCTCGGCATCGGCGATGATGCCGCCATCGTCCGCCCGCGCCCTGGCCATGATTTATGCTTCAGCAGCGATATGCTGCTGGCCGGCCGCCATTTCTTCCCCGATGTCTCCCCTGCCGACCTCGCGCACAAAATCCTGGCCGTGAACATTTCCGATATGGCCGCCATGGGCGCGCGGCCGCGCTGGGTGATGCTCAGCGCCGCCCTGCCCGAGCTCAACCCAAGCTGGCTGGAAGCATTTTCAGGTAGCCTTTTCACCATGCTGCGCCAATACGGCATTACCCTTATCGGCGGCGACACCACCAAAGGCGACCTCGTTTTCAATGTGAGCATCACCGGCGAGCTGCCCGCGGGCCTCGGCCTGCGCCGCAGTGGCGCGCAAAACGGCGATGATATCTGGGTATCCGGCCAAATCGGCCTGGCTGCCGCTGCGCTGCACCATATCTGGCAGAACATCAGGCTACCTGAAAACCTGTTTGCCCAATGCGAAGCCGCCCGCCTGCGCCCCACTCCGCGCGTAGCGCTCGGCCAAGCCTTGCTGCCGGTTGCCACGGCGGCGCAAGATATTTCCGACGGCCTGGCTCAAGACCTCGGCCACATCCTGCGCGCTTCCAACGTGGGCGCAGAGCTATACGCCGAGCTGGTGCCTACCGTGCCCGAGCTGCGACAATGCCTGCCTGCGCAAACTGTATACGAGCTCACCCTTGCCGGCGGCGACGACTACGAATTATTGTTCACCGCCCCGCCCCAGGCGCGCCCAGCCGTGCTCGCCGCAGCCGACAGCAGCCGCACGCCCGTCGCCCGCATCGGCCGCATCAACGACACAGGCTACCTGAAACTGCTGCGCACCAACGGCAGCGAACTGCATCTTTCCCAATTAGGATTCGACCACTTTGGCTAAACAGAAACCCGCCTTCCGCCCCACTTTCGCCTGGCTGCTGCGCCGCCCCGCCTGTTTCCTCGGCTTCGGCTTCGGCAGCGGCCTCGCCCCCGTCGCCCCCGGCACTTTCGGCACCCTGCCCGCCCTGCCCATCGCCGTGGCATTGATGGCACTGGGTATCGACGGCTGGTTGCTCGCCCTGTTGTGTCTACCCTTGTTTGCCGTCGGTATCTGGATTTGCAACCAAACTGAAGCCGCCCTCGGCGTGCACGACTACGGCGGCATCGTGTGGGACGAAATCGTGGCCATGCTGCTGGTGCTCGCCTTCACACCGAATACTTGGGCTTGGTGGTTGGCTGCTTTTGCCGCCTTCCGCTTCTTCGATGCAGTAAAACCGCCGCCCATCCGATGGTTCGACCGCCAAGTGAGCGGCGGCTTCGGCGTGATGTTGGACGACATCATCGCCGCGCTGATGAGCCTGCTCCTTATCCGACTTGCCGTCTATTTAATCTACTGAAAACAAGCCAATGGATGCCCCCAACCTCAACGAATGCTATCTCTACTTCGCCCTCACCGGCCGAGGCTTCGACCCCGATGCCGTCAGCACCGCACTCAATCTTGCCCCCACCCGCGCCGTATATGAAGGCAATAGCATAGGCATGGGTGGCAGGATATCAGGCTATTCAAGCTGGCAATACGGCACCCCTGTCCTGCGCGATGGCGACGTGTTCCGCCTCAACGAAATCGCCGACGAGCTCATCGTAACTTTGCTGCCCGTGCAAGATAAAATTGCCGAGTTGATCAAAGCCCACCGGCTCGAAGCCTATTTGATGATCGTGCTCACCGTGAGCACCGACGAGCGCGACTCCACCCCGGCAATCGGCTTTTCGCCCCAAGTAATCAGCTTCTGCCACTCCGTGGGTGCCAGCATCGAATTCGATATCTACCAAGGCCAGGTCGACGAAGAGGAAAAAGCCGACTACCGCGCAGATAATCCGCCGCGTGTGCTGCATTAACGCTGCAAACTTTCCAAGCGTAGTGGATTTAATTTAAACCGGGACAAGGCGGCGAGCCGCAGACAGTACACAGGTACGGCAAGGCAAGCCAACGCGGTACCGGCTTAAATTTAGGGGCTGACGTAGATTAGCAGTTATGCTAGGCTACGAAAATGCAGATAACCAAT
>NZ_DBHKXY010000028.1:0-113545 GCF_057315495.1 Eikenella sp. | reverse complement strand
GCCTTGCAGGATAAGGCTTGCGGGGGGGCTTTAGCACCTTTTTTGTTACTTATGCTGGAGTTGCGCAGAGATGGCAGCAGATATAGGTAGATCGGGTGTAGAAGTGAGGGATGAGAGCTAGCTAAAAGCATATCGGTACAAGCGGAAAAGGCTACCTGAAAGCTTTCAGGTAGCCTCTCTAAATGCGGCATCAAATTGTTCTACAACACGGATTTAACTGTATCAACCACATTTTCCACGGTAAAGCCGAATTCTTTGAACAGCAGATCGGCAGGGGCGGATTCGCCGAAGCGGTTGATGCCGACGACTGCGCCGTTCAGTCCGACGTATTTGTACCAGCCGTCGGCGTGTCCGGCTTCTACGGCGATGCGCGGCAGGCCTTCGGGCAGGACGGCGGCTTTATAGGCGGCGTCTTGGCGGTCGAAGACGTTGGTGGACGGCATGGAAACGATGCGTACGGCGATGTTTTGCGCGGCGAGGGCTTTTTGCGCTTCCAAGGCCAGCTCGACTTCGGAACCGGTGGCAATGACGACTGCTTGGGCGTTGCCTTGGGCTTCGCTGATGACGTAGCCGCCGCGTTTGATGTCGTTCAGTTGTTGTTCGTTGCGCGCTTGGAATTTCAGGTTTTGACGGCTGAAAATCAGGCAGGACGGATGGTCTTCGGCTTTTGCCGCTTCCGCCCATGCGACCAAGGATTCGGCAGTGTCGCACGGACGCCATACGTCCATATTCGGAATCAGGCGCAGGGTGGCGGTTTGCTCGATCGGTTGGTGGGTCGGGCCGTCTTCGCCGAGGCCGATGGAATCGTGGGTGAAGACGAAGACGGGGTTGATTTTCATCAGTGCCGCCATGCGCAGGGAGTTGCGTTCGTATTCGCTGAACATCAGGAAGGTCGCGCCGAAGGGTTTAACGCCGCCGTGCAGGGTAAGGCCGTTCATGATGGCACCCATGCCGAACTCGCGTACGCCGTAGTGGATGTAGTTGCCGCCTTTTTCGCGGGTAACGGAGACGCTGTTTGACCAGTCGGTCAGATTGGACGGGGTCAGGTCGGCAGAACCGCCTACCAGTTCGGGCAGCGCTTTGGCGAGGATTTCGATGCTGTTTTGGCTGGCTTTGCGGGTGGCGATGGTTTCGGCTTTGGCGCACACTTCTTGCAAGGCCGTCTGAATATAGGCGTCGAAGTTTTCAGGTAGCCTGTGTTCCATACGGCGCACGAATTCTGCGGCTTCTGCAGGATATTTGGCTTGGTATTGTGCGAACAGTTCGTTCCATTCGGCTTCCAGTTTTGTGCCTTGTTCTTTCGCGCTCCATGCGTCGTAAATTTCTTGCGGGATTTCAAAGGCGGGGTAAGTCCAGCCCAGATGTTTGCGCGTGGCTTCGATTTCGTCCGCGCCCAAAGGTGCGCCGTGGGTTTTGTGGCTGCCTTCTTTGTTGGCGCTGCCTTTGCCGATTAAGGTTTTGCAGCAGATAAGGGACGGTTTGCCGGTTTCAGCTTTGGCCGCTTCAATGGCCGTCTGAATGGCATCGGTATCATGACCGTTTACATTTGGAATCACATGCCAGCCGTAGCTTTCAAAGCGTTGCGGGATGTTTTCGGTAAACCAGCCGTCCACTTTGCCGTCGATGGAAATATTGTTGTCATCATACAAAACAATCAGTTTGCCCAAGCCCAAAGTGCCAGCTAGTGAGCAGGCTTCGTGGGATACGCCTTCCATCAGGCAGCCGTCGCCCATGAAGACGTAGGTGTAGTGATCGACGATGTTCAAACCGTCTTTATTGAACTCGGCGGCAAGGATTTTTTCCGCCAATGCCATGCCCACTGCGTTGGCAATGCCTTGACCCAACGGGCCTGTCGTGGTTTCCACACCGTCGGTGTAGCCGTATTCGGGGTGGCCGGGGGTTTTGCTGTGCAGTTGGCGGAAGTTTTTCAGATCTTCAATGCTCAGGTTGTAGCCGGTCAGGTGCAGCAGGCTGTACAACAGCATGGACGCGTGGCCGTTGGAGAGGATGAAGCGGTCGCGGTTGTAGAATTTGGGGTTGGCGGGGTTGTGGTGCAGGAATTTCGTCCACAATACTTCCGCCATTTCCGCCATGCCCATGGGCGCGCCGGGGTGGCCGGAGTTGGCTTTTTGGATGGCGTCGGCGGAGAGGAAGCGGATGGCGTTGGCAAGTTGGGAGGGCATGGTGTTTCCTAATGGTTTGGTTAAAGGGTAATGAGGCTACCTGAAAAAGACAGTAGGTTATTCGCCGCTTAACAGGGCGTAATTTTCGTAAACGGATTCGACAAGCGGGGTAAAGTCATCGGTGGAGAAATAGGCATGGCCGATGCCGATTAACCGGCTTAAAGGGTCGTCCGTATCGACGGGTTCGGCATCTTCACCGGTAACAAAACCCTGCTGCGCGCGCGCTATCATGCCTTGCACGTATTTCGCGCCCGCGCCGAGGCCGGTGAGTTTGCCGGCCACATAGGCATCAATGTTGTCGGTATCCATCAGGCACACCAGCCGACCGAAGCCGAAGCAGTAGCCGTAGAAGGTGAAGCCCGCCACTTGAAACAGCAGTTCGTCGTTTATATCCCAGCGCGGATCGTTTGTGATGGCGGAGAAAAGGCAGTTTGCTTTGTTGTGGAAGGCTGGTTGCATGGTGTGTTTTTAGGAGTGTCGGTTTGTTTGTGAACGAATGCCGCAAAACGGCGCAAATTATCGCACTTTTGGCCGTGTCGTTCAAAACATCAGGCGAACAGTTTTTCCAGTGCGGCTTCAATATCGCGACGCACCACGGTTTTGCCGCGGTTGCTGTTGATTACCGTGTAGCGTTCGGGCGCTGCGGCGGCGCGTTCGAGGTAGCTTTGGCGCACGCGGGTGAAGAAATCGGCTTCCTCCTGCTCGAAGCGGTCTTTGTTGCGGCCGCGTTCGATGCGCGCCAGGGAAACTTCCAACGGCACGTCGAGCAAGATGGTGAGGCTGGGGCGCAGGTTGCCTTGCACCCATTGTTCGAGCTGGGCAATATCGGCCTCAGGCAAGCCGCGGCCGCCGCCCTGGTAGGCGAAGGTGGCATCGGTGAAACGGTCGGACACCACGGATACGCCGTCCTCCAGTGCGGGCAGGATAACGCTGTCGATATGCTGGGCGCGGGCGGCAAACATGAGCAAGGTTTCGGCACGCAGCCCGGCTTGGGTTTTCGGGTTGAGCAGCAGGCGGCGCAAGGCTTCGCCCAAGGGCGTACCGCCTGGCTCGCGGGTGAACAAGACGGGGCGCCCTTGTGCGGCAAACCATTCTCGGATCACGGCCAGCTGGGTGGTTTTGCCGGCGCCGTCGATGCCGTCGAGGGTGATGAAATGGGCAGTCATTTTTAACTCCGTTGAGGCTTATATTTCAGCTTTGCAGAAACCCAGACTTGCTTTGCAAAACATTGTTTGCTGCGTTGAATTTGCGTTTCAGGTAGCCTTTTTTCAGTTTGAGGCTACCTAAAAAGGTGTTGGTGGCTTAGTCGAGAAAATCATCTTTTTCCCAATAGTGCAGAACGGCGCGGATGGGATCTGCTTCTGAGGCGTTAGGATGTTTGCTGGTATAGTTTTCGATGATGTCGGAGAAGGTAGGTGCTTCGAGCCAAGAGTTGTAGTCGGAATTGTCTTCAATGAATAACTCGTCTTCTTCGGTATCGGGCAGGAGGAAAGTGCAGCTTTGTAGTCCGGCCGGGGTGTCGGTGTCGGAATTGCCGGTTATGTAAAGGAAGCCGTAGTCGGGCAGGCTGCCGACGGCGGCGATGAGTGTTTGGATGCCTTTGAAGGTTTGCATGATAAAGCTCCTGTGGCGGCTGGCGGATGGGGCTACCTGAAAAATGTATGGATGGATTTCAGGTAGCCTACAGTTTCAGTGCTGCTGTTGGCTTGGCTGTTCGCTCGCTTCGTTTACAGGGGTGGTGGCGCTTTCGATATTAAGGTGTTTGCGCAATACGAAGGCTTGGGCGGCGAGGAAGATGCCCATCAGGATGAGCTGGCCGTAGCTTTTGAAGTGGATAAACAGGTTTTTGGCCTGCTCGGAGGCGTCGTAGTGGTAGAGGCCAAACCAGTAGTGCAGGGCGGCGAGCAGGAGGAAGAAGGCGGCCCAGGCGTAGGTGAGGCGCTGCCAGCCTTGCTGGCTGAATCGGAATACGTCTTTGGCTACGGGCTGCATCAGGGGCTTGCCGATGAGGGCGCTTATGGCTAGGGCTAAGGCGAAGCTGAGGTTGATGATGGGGGTTTTCCAGCGCAGGTAGAGGTCGTCGCGCAGGAGGATGGTGGCGCCGCAGAAGAGGATGGTGAGCACGAGCACCACCCATTGCTGTTTGGTGAGCCGCCATTTTTGCCGCACGAGGTGGATACCGTACACAACCAGGGTGGCAGCCAATACGGCAGCAGCGCCGGCCAAGAGGCCGAATTTTTTGGAGGCGATGAAAAAGGCGATGAGGGGGAGGAGGTCGAGCAGGGCGGTCATGTTACGGTCTTTTCAAAATATAGCGGCGGACGTTGGCGTTGTGTTCGTCTAATGTGCGGCTGAATTCGCTTTTGCCGGTGTTGTCCATGCGGGAGACGAAATAGAGGTAGTCGGCACCGCTGGGATGAGCGGCGGCCTGGAGGGCGGCTTCGCCGGGCAGGGCGATGGGGGTGGGGGGCAGGCCGTCGCGGGTGTAGGTATTGTAGGGGGTGTCGCGCTGGAGGTCGGCACGGCGGATGCGGCCGTTGTAGGCGCTGCCCATGCCGTAAATCACGGTGGGGTCGGTTTGCAGGCGCATGCCTTGGTTGAGGCGGTTGACGAATACGGCGGCCACGTTGGCGCGGTCTTCTTCGTGCGCGGTTTCTTTTTCGATGATGCTGGCCATGGTGAGCAGCTCGTAGGGGTTTTGATACGGCAAATTGCCGGCACGGTCGCTCCAGGCGGATTGCAGCTGGCTTTGCATGCGGCGGTAGGCAAGGCGGTAGATTTGCAAATCGCTGCTGTCGTAGTCGATTTCGTAGCTGTCGGGGAAGAAGCGGCCTTCGGGATGCTGGATATCGGCATCGGAGGCGATGGCAGCGAGGAGTTGGCGGTCGCTCCAAGATGCAGTGTCGTGGCGGATGTCGGCGGTTTGGTTGATGAGGCGGCGCATTTGGGCAAAACGCATGCCTTCGATAATGCGCACGGTGATGGTGTCGGGGCGGCCGTTTTTCAGGTGGCGCAGGATTTGCCAGGAGGAGGCGCGGGGTTGGAGGCGGTAGTGGCCGGGCAGGAGCTGTTTGTGGGTGCCGGTGAGGTAGGCGGCGGCCACGAACACCCAGCGGCTGTAGATGGCGTCGTTGGCAGCCAGCGTGCGGCTCACGCTGCCGATGCCGCTGCCGCGCTCCACGCGCAGGCGTTGGCTGTGGGTGTCTTTGGGGGCGAAGAGGAGGCCGGCAAATAGGGCGGCAGCCAGCAGGATAATGGCAAGCAGGGAATAGAGGGTTTTTTTCAGCATGGGTTCGGTGTGGCCGATTAAAGGGCGGCAGTATAGCCCAGGGCGGGGCGGATGCGAAGCGGGTGTGGTTTATTTGGAGGACTGGTAAAGGCTACCTGAAACTGCTTTTTTGTTTTTCAGGTAGCCTTTTTGCAGTTTGCAGGCCGAAGCTTATTCTTCCTCTTTGCCAAACCAGCGTTGCCAGCCTTCGCGGATTGGCGGGGCGATTTTCAGCAGGTATACCAACACCACGATATTGCCTGCTGCCACGATAAGGTAAAGCAGGTTGATGCTGTCGAACAGCCATAGAAGGATGGCGGAGAGCAGGGCGGCGGCCACCATGAAGAGGCCGTTGATGATGTTGTTGGCGGCGATGGCATGGGCGCGGAATTCTTCGCTGCTGGCGGTTTGCAGCCAGGTGTAGAGCGGCACGGAGAAGAAACCG
Organism: Eikenella sp.; assembly: GCF_057315495.1. Lineage (NCBI taxonomy): Bacteria > Pseudomonadati > Pseudomonadota > Betaproteobacteria > Neisseriales > Neisseriaceae > Eikenella > Eikenella sp. The sequence continues at coordinate 107,649 of NZ_DBHKXY010000028.1, read as the reverse complement.
CCGCAGAAGCCGAGCAACACGATGCAGAGCATCACGGCATAGGCGTCGCCGCGCAACAGGAAGCTGCCGATGCCGCTGTATTCGTGGTAGTGCGTGCCGTGTACGAGGGAAACGAGTAGCAGGCCGAATATGGCCATGCCCACCGTGCCCACGGCCACCCAGCCGAGGTTGAGCCGGCGGTGGCTGAGTTTGGCGCACAGCACCGAACCGCTGCCGATGCCAATGGAAAACAGGGTAAGCATCAGGTTGAACACATTATCGTTGCCGCCCAAGTGCAGCTTGGTGAAGGTGGGCAGCTGGGTGGTGTACACCGCGCCGATAAACCAAAACCAGGAAATGCCGATGATGGCGGCGTAGATTTCGCGGTTGGCAAAGGCCTGTTTCAGAATGGTTTTGGAGTTGCGCACAATGTGCCAGTCGATTTTTGCTTCGGGGGTTTTCGGCGCCACGCGCGGCATAAACAGGCTGGAGGCGAGGCCGCCGGCAGCAATGATGAGCAGGAAAACGGATACCGTGGTGCCGCCGATGCCGGCCAGAATGGTGCCCAAAATCTGGCCGAACAGGATGGCGAGAAACGTGCCGCCTTCCACCAGGCTGTTGCCCACAATCAGCTCGTGTTCGTCCAAATAATCGGGCAACACGGCGTATTTCAGCGGGCCGAACAGGGTGGAATGCAAGCCCATCAGGAAGATGCAGAGCAGCAGCAACAGCAATGATTGCTTGAGAAAGCCCACCGTGGCCAGCAGCATAATCAGCACTTCGGCCACTTTCACCGCCACTGCCATGCGGCTGCGGTCGAATTTGTTGCACAGCTGGCCGGAGAGGGCGGAAAACAGGAAAAAGGGCAGCACAAACAGAAGTGCGCTCACGTTAATCATCTGCGCCGGCTCAATGACGCCGTTTTTGCCCAAACCATAAAAGCTGATCATGGTGGCCAGCGCGATTTTGAATAAGTTATCGTTGAGCGCACCGAGGAATTGGGTGCCGAACAGCGGGGCAAAGCGGCGCGATACGGCAAATTTGAAGCCTGGATTCATGGTTTGTCCTGCGGGGGTGGGGAGTCGGGATGCACGGAATCGTCGTCCATCAGAATGCGGTGGGCGGGGCCTTCCAAATCGTCAAACTGGCCGTTGTGGCCGGACCACCAGAAGAAATAACCGATAACGAAGGCCAGCACGATGCTGATGGGAATCAGGATAAACACGCTGTCCATCAAAGGTTTCCTTCCAAATCGGTGAGCAGCAGGGTGTGGCCGCCGAGGCGCAGGTATTGCTGGCGGACATCGGCCGCCAGACCGCCTTCCGCATCATACAGGGCGATACCGTCGCCATGCGGCTGCCAAACCAGCAGCTGGCCGGCCAGGGCTTCCAATGCGCGGGCGGATGCGGCATCTTCCGGCGGTAGCGCGGCGGCGTGCGCCTGGATCATGGCGCTGCCGGAGACGGGTTCGTCATCGTTGTCGGCGATGAGCACGAGGAAACCGAGCAGGGTGCCGTTGGGTGTGCTGAGGGTGAATTGGCGCATTTTCAGGTAGCCTTTTGTTTCAGGTAGCCTTAGTTGTGTGTTATTTGCTGTTGAGCAGCCAATATTGCAGGCCGACCAGGGTTTTGCCGTCTTGAATTTGGTTGGCGGCAATGGCTTCCTGCACGGCTTGGCGCGAGAGCAATACGGTTTCGATAAATTCGTCTTGGTCGGGCTTACGGGTGCTGGTGGGCGTGATGCCTTCGGCGAGGTAGAGATACATTTTCTCATCGCAGAAGCCGGGGGCAGTGTAGAAGGTATGCAGCAGGCGCACGGATTGGGCGCGGTAGGGGGTTTCTTCTTCCAGTTCGCGCGCGGCGCACACGGCTGGGTCTTCGCCGGCATCAAGCTTACCGGCAGGCAGCTCGAGCAGGGCTTGGCCGGTGGCGTAGCGCCATTGGCGCACCAGCACCACTTCGTCTGCTTCGGTAACGGCCAGCACGCAGGCGGCGCCGGGGTGGCGGATAACGATGCGGTAGCTTGGGTTGCCGTTGGGCAGGCGTACGGTGTCGCGGGCGATGGTAACGAATTTGCCGTCGAAAATCGGCTCGGAAGAAAGTTGGGTTTCGGTGAGGTTCATTGCAGTATGGTGAGGCTACCTGAAATTTTCAGGTAGCCTTTCTATGGAAGCAGATTATTGGGAAACGTAGCCGCGCAGTTCTTTGGCCTTGTTACGAGCCTCGGTGGCGGTACATTCGAGGCGGGCGAGCTGACCGTTGTTGCCGCCGCCGGCCTGTTGGGCGGCTTGAGCACATTTGGCGGCGCTGCTGGCGGCCCAGGATTGGTAGTCTTGGCCGATAATGTCTTTCACATCGGCCGGAACGCTCTGCCACACGTTGCGCAATTCCTGTTGAGCGGCTTGGGCGCGCTGGGTGGCTTCAGTGAGCTGGTTGCCGGTGAAAGTTTCGGCTTCTTGCTTGAGTGCGGGTATGCGCTGCTGCACCTCGCGGGTGTCGCATTCGATACGCAAGGCTTCCTGCTCCAGCGGTTCGGTGGAGTCGGCCTTGCTTTGGTAGGCACATTGGCTCTCGCGCAGGCGGCTCCACTGGTTTTGAGCATCTTTGAGCTGGGTGCGGGCGGCGGCAGGCAGAGCTTGCCAGGCTTTATTGAGTTCATCGTGTGCCTGTTTGTTTTGGGTACGCAAGAGCTCAATACGGGCTTGCAGGCGGTTTTGGTCGAGCGTGTTCAGTTCTTGCTGGCGGGTTTCCTCAGCAGCAGATTTCTGGCGGATTTCGGCTACTTGTTTGGCTAAATCGGGGGCGGCGAGGTAGAAGGCGGCGGGATAGAGTAGGCCAGCAGCAATTTCTTTACTGGCCACGTTCACGACGAGTTTGTCACCGTTGTCGGTTTGGCTGACGGTGTAGCTGAAGGGGGCGATGAAGCCGCCTTTGCCGTCGGGCTTGAGCATATCGCCCGCGCTCATCAGGCCGTTGTAGTCGATGCCGTCGGTTTCGTTGATTTCAAGGTAGCTCTCGATGCTTTGTTTGATGCGGGTTTGGGCTTCGGGCTTAGGGGCGAGGCGTAGGGTGGCTTCGCAGGAGAGCGTTTTGCTGCCTTCGGAGGCGGCTTGGGTGGTGCGGATGTCAGTGATTTCGAAGCCGAGTTGCCCGAAGGCGGCCTGCACTTCGGATGCGCCGGATTCGAAGTAGGGCAGGCCGCTTTCTTGGGCGGGCGATACGGCGGCCTGGATTTGGTCGGTAAGCTGCCCGATGGCTTCGGGCGCTTGGCAGCTGAGGGCGGCCGGTTTGGCTTCTTCTTTGCCACAGGCGGCCATTGAGGCAGCAATCAGAAGGGCGAGGATGGGTTTAATCAGGGGTTTCATATTTGGATTCCTTGATTAGGAAATGGATAACAGTATTCTAACCCGCCGTGGCGAGCCGTGGCGGGAAATTTTGCTTTTACAGCTAAAGAGTTTACTTCCTGCGGCAGTGGCTCACCACGCATGCTGTTGGTAGTCCGACACTTGGGAGAAGGAAGCATTGCTTGGCTATCGTGGGGGCCGTAGTTTTTCAGGTAGCCTTTCGATGGCTGGGGAGGCTACCTGAAAAAGATGGTTCGATTTTCAGGTAGCCTGTGCTTGGTGTGGGCTTGCAGGCTATCTGAAAGTTTGCGTCATACCATTGCTATTGCAGCAGCAGCCCGAAGCGGATACCGATTTTGCGCCATTGGGCGGCATCATCAGCCAGCGCGCCGGCGGTGAGGGGATTGTCTTCCGGCCATTGACGGCTGATGGCGAGGGTGTAGTTTTTGTTTTCGTAGCTCAGTCGGGTGCCTGCGGGCAGGGTGTGCGGCAGGCGGGCGCGGCAGAATAGTACGGCCAGGCGTAGGGCGGCCACGGCAAGCCACATGGTGGAGCTGATGGGCAATTCGGCCATTTTTTTTAAATCGCCGCGCTGACCAAGCACCAAAGTGGCGAGGATTTGCTGCTCTTGGCGGGAAAATCCGGGCATATCGGCTTGCTCGAGTATGTAGGCGGAATGCTTGTGGTAGGCGGTGTAGGCGATATCGGTGCCGATTTCGTGCACGAGGGCGGCCCAGCGCAGGTATTGTTGCCAATAGTGGCACTCTTTTTCGGGTTCGCGTTCGGCGAGCATCTCGAAGAATTGGGCGGCGAGGGCGGCCACGCGCTGGGCTTGGTTTTGGCTGACGTGGTAGCGCTGTTGGAAATGGTCGATAGTTTGCTCGCGCATGTCTTCGTTGAGCTGGCGGCCGATGAGGTCGTAGAACACGCCGTCGCGCAGGGCTGCGTCGGTTACGGTCATGCTGTCGATATCGAGCTCGGCGAATACGGCGCTCATCACGGCCAGCCCACCGGCGAATACTTCGATGCGGTCGGCTTTCATGCCTTCGAATTTAGCTTTTTTGGCGCTGCCGGCTTCAATCAGGCGGGCGGCAATTTTTTGCAGGGAGGCTGGGGTGATGCGGTTGTCTTCGGGATTGGCGGCAGCGATGAGGTCGCGCAGGGTGCGGGCGGTGCCGGAAGTGCCCACGGCCAACTGCCAGCCGGTGCTTTTTAACAGCTTGGCAATGCGCTGGATTTCGCTGCGGGCGGTGTTGACGGCGAGCTTGAAGGATTCGGCGGACACTTTGCCTTTGGGGAAGAAACGCAAGCTGTAGCTCACGCAGCCGAGGTTGAGGCTTTCGGTGATGTCGGGCTGCAGGCGGCTGCCGATTACGAATTCGGTAGAGCCGCCGCCAATATCGACCACCAGCATCTGCCCGCTGCCGGGCGGCAGGGTGTGGATGACGCCGGTGTAGATGAGGCGGGCTTCTTCGCGCCCGGCGATGATTTCGATGGGAAAGCCCAAAGCGGCTTCAGCACGGGGCATGAAGGGAGCAATATTTTTGGCCACGCGGAAGGTGTTGGTGGCCACGGCGCGCACCTGCTCGGGCGGGAAGCCGCGCAGACGCTCGTGGAATTTGGCCAGGCAGGCCAACGCGCGCTCTTGGGCGGCTTGGTCGAGCTGTTTGTGTTCGTCCAGCCCGGCGGCGAAGCGCACCATGTCTTTGATGGAGTCAACGATTTGCAGCTGCCCGTTGAGGTTGGTGCAGATTTGCAGGCGGAAACTGTTGGAGCCAAGGTCTACCGCGGCCAGCATATTAGCGGGGATGGTCATATTGTTTGTGTCGGATGGAAAGCGTGTATCTTACCTTGCGGCGCCTAGTGTGTCATTATGCTGCGGCATTCCAGCTAGCCTTTAGGGGAGGCGGCTTTGCTATAATGCGCTTGAGGCTACCTGAAAATCGGTTTTCTATGTTTCAGGTAGCCTGCGTTATGGTTTAGATTGAATGTGAAAGGTTGGTTTATGCGGATTCGTGCGTGCAATGTTGTGCTGAAACGTAGTGCGGCAGCGGGGTTGTTAGCGCTGCTTGGAGCCTGCTCGCTGGTGAACTATCGGCCGGTAGCTACTATTTCGAAAGTAGATACCACGCAGGGCTACCGGCTGGAGCAGAGCATTGCTCAGCAAAACGACGATGTATTCGTGGTGCTGCTGTTTTCCGGCGGCGGTACGCGTGCGGCGGCTTTGGGCTATGGTGTACTCGAAGAGCTGGCCAAGCAGCCGGTGTATATCGAAGGGCGGGAGAAACCGCTGCTCGATAGCGTGGACTTGGTGTACGGCGTGTCCGGCGGCTCGGTATTGGCCACTTATTATTCGCTGCACGGGCGCGATACCATCCCCGCATTTGAACAGCAATTCTTGAAGCAGAATTTCCAAAAACTGGTGGGCCGGCAAGTGTTTTCGCTGGCCAACCTGCCGCGCCTGACCTCGCCTGAATTCGGGCGCGGCGATTTGCTGCAGGAGCAGTTTGAAGCCACTTTATTCGGCCACGCTACTTTCGGCGATTTGGCCAGCCGGCGCAAAGGCCCGTTTGCCGTGGTGTCGGCCACCGATATGTCGATAGGTAGGCGCTTTGATTTCACGCAAGAATTTTTCGACATGATGTGCCTCAACCTTTCCGATTTGCGCCTAGCGCGCGCCGTGGCCGCCTCCAGCGCCGTACCGGTGGTGTTTAGCCCGATTACGATTAACAACAACGGCGGCAACTGCGGCTACACCCTGCCGCCGCGCCTGCAAAACGTGCTGGAGCATGGCAGCGACGAGCAGCAGCAAGCCCGAACCCGCCGCGAGTTCGGCCAAGAGTTGGCGCTATATCAAGACAGCAAAAACCGTCCTTATGTCCATTTGCTCGATGGCGGACTCACCGACAACCTCGGCTTACGCGGCCTATTGGAAGCCACTGAAATCTATCCCAGCCAAATTCTGCACCGCCAGCTGGCCAACCAAAACGTGCGCAAAATCATTGTGATTAGCGTGAACGCGCAAAACCAGCTCGACAGCACCATCGATCAGAGCGCCAAAGTGCCCGGCCTCTACGATGTGTTGGGCGCCATCATCAACGTGCCCATCGACCAAAATTCGCAAGAGTCGCTACGCCGCATCCGCGCTGTGGCCGACCAATGGAATAGCCAGGCCAACAGCCGACAAGGCCGACCTATCAGCCTGCATTTCGTGAGCCTCAGCCTGCGCGATTTGCCCGATTCTACCCTGCGCAAAAACGTGCTCAATATTTCCACCAGCTTTTACCTGCCGCGTGAAGACATCAACAATCTGAAAGAAGCCGCCCGCGTGCTGATGCGCCAATCGCCCGAATATGCCTGGGTGCTGGCTGCCTTGTCGAAAGAAGCGGGGTTAGAATCAGGGGTACAAGAAGGCTTGACTACTTCGGCTCAAGATGCCTGCAAAAACGGCACAGCGGCAGCCAGGGCGGATTGTTTGGAGGAAAGTAAGGCAGAGTGAGGATAATTGGTTAAGCTGAAAGGCTACCTGAAAGATTTCAGGTAGCCTTTTTATAGTGGGTGGATATCAAAGCAAGCCAGTGTTGGCTTGCCTTACCGTATTGATCAGCTTTCAGGTAGCCTGCTTTCTGCGTGCGCCCCACACAAATAGCGCCACGCCTGCCCATACCCACAGATAACCGGCAAACTGCATACGGCTGAACGGCTCGTGGAAGGCGGTGAGTCCGAGTAGGAATTGCAGACTGGGTGAGAGGTATTGCAATATGCCGATGGTGGTGAGGCGGATGCGTTGTGCGGCGGCGGCAAACAGCAACAGCGGAATCATGGTGGCGGCACCGCTGCCGATGACGATAGCCAGGGGCAGGGGTGGCAGTTGGGCGAACACCAGGCTGCCGTGCCGATAGTGCCAGCCCAGATACAGGAGGGCAAAGGGCAGCAGCATCAGGGTTTCCAGCGTGAAGCCGGGCAGGGCGGGTAGTGGGGCGAGCTTGCGCAACAGGCCGTAGATGCTCCAGCTCACGCCGAGGCCCAGTGCAATCCAAGGCATCTGCCCGCCCCATGCGGAAAGCCATACCACGCCCACGATGGCCAAAAGAATCGCGCCGATTTGCAGCGGGCGCAGGGCTTCACGCAGAAACAGGCGGCCGCAGAAGATACTGGCGAGTGGTGCGATGAAGTAGCCTAGGCTGGCTTGCAATACCTGCCGTTGGGTGATGGCGGCCAAATAGAGCAGCCAGTTTGTTGCCAATAAGGTGGAACAGATGGCGAAGGCGGTAAGGATTTGGCGGCTTTTGACGGCTTGTACGAGCTGGGTGCGGGCGGAAGGTGAGCAGGCTACCGTGCCGATAGCGAGCAGCGATGCCCATACGATACGGTGTGCCATCAGTTGCCCAGCGCTGATGGGCTGACCGACCAGGGGCAGCCAGTAGAGCGGAAAAAAGCCCCAAATCAGGTAGCAGCCGATGACGCAGTAGAGGCCGCGGCGGTATTCGGTGGAGTGGGTGGTATTCATGATGTGTTGGCGGATGGTGTAGGGGCTACCTGAAAGTTTTCGTTAAAAGGGTGGGCGTAGTTAAATGATTGTATTTTTTCAGTATGGGTGCACGCTGCTGTGCTATTTGTACTCATCAACTCGCCATCTGGTATGAAATAGTAGGTATTTAGCGAGAAAATGCAAGGTATTAAGACAGTCTGCCTGTTGATATGAAAACGGTAGAGGCTACCTGAAAATCCATCGGGTGTTTTTCAGGTAGCCTCTATCAGCCTTTGGTTTGGGCTGCTTACATCAGGTTCAAATCGTTTACGCGTTCGAAGATATGCGTGCTTTCGCGGCCTTCTTCGTAGAGCTTGATGCGCAGACGCAAGTCGTTGGCAGATTCGGCCTGGCGCAGGGCTTCGTCGTAGTCGATTTCGCCGTTGATGTAGAGGCGGAACAAGTCTTGGTCGAAGGTTTGCATGCCGTCGTCTTCGGCGCGTTCCATCAGCTCGCGAGCTTCAAGCAGCTGGTTTTTGAACACGTGGTCCTGCATAGCGGGAGTGTTGATCAGCAAGTCGATGATGGCGTTTCGGCCTTTGCCGCCTTTTTTCAGCACCAAACGCTGGCCGATAATGGCCACCAAGTTCAATGCCAAGTCCATCAGAATCTGCGGATGCCGCTCTTCCGGATACAAGTTCATAATACGCTCAACGGTTTGGCTGGCGTTGGTGGCGTGGATGGTGAAGAAGCACAAGTGACCGGTTTGCGCCAGTTGCAGGGCATATTCCATGGAGTGTTCGTTACGAACCTCACCCACGCAGACTACGTCTGGCGCCTGACGCATGGCGCTTTGTACGGCCGCACCCCAGCTGTGGGTATCAAGGCCGACTTCGCGTTGGGTGATGATGCTCTTGATCGGACTGTGGATATACTCGATCGGGTCTTCGATGGTTACGATGTGGCCGGCAGAGTGTTTGTTACGCCAGTCGAGCATCGCGGCCTGCGAAGTGGATTTACCGGAACCAGTGGGGCCGGCCAGAATAATCAGGCCGCGCTTGCGCATGGAGAGCTCTTTGAGTACTTGCGGCAGGCGCAAATCGTCGACGGTGAGGATGTTGGTGGTAATGCGGCGCATTACCAAGCCAATACGGCCTTGCTCGTGATAGGCGTTCACACGGAAACGGATGCCGTTTTGCGATTGCAGGGAGTAGTTCAGCTCCCACTCTATCGGGAATTTGGCTTTTTGTTCGTCGTTGAAGGTGGAGTAAACGATTTGTGCGGCTTCGTCTTCGGTGAGCGGTTTTACCGGAATCGGCACCAGCGTGCCGTCGATTTTGAACGAAGGCGGGAAATTGCTGCTGATGAAGATATCGGAAGCGTTGCGTTTGAGCGATTCATCAGCCATTTTTTCCAGCAGCGGGTGCAGTTTGGCACGCTCACGGGTTAAGTGCTGGTTCGGCCCATGGCCGACAGGCTGTGCCGGCGCGGCATGCAGCGGCGGATGATTAGGCGTAGCTGGTGCGGGTCTGGCAGCAGGCTGTTGCGGGTCTGCTTGGGGTTGTGGAGCGGGCTGCGGTTGGGGTTGCGCTTGTGCCGGTGCGGTTTGCTGCGGGGCAGGCTGAGCCGGTTTGGCCGGAGCCTGCATCGGCTGGGCAGCATTGGGTGCGAGAGCCGCGGCGTATTTGGATTTGAGTTGCGGCTGCGGCTGTGCTGCTTGTTGTTGCACCGGTTGAGCGGGCTGGGCAGGCGGCGTAATGGGCTGCGCCACGAAACCAGGCTCAATCAATTCTGGTTCGCCGAATACGCTTTTGGGCAAATCGGGCAGCGGCGGAATCTCGAGCGTGCCGGCAGCCAGCTGGCTTTCCACGGCGGCTAAATCGCCATTCGGCATCATGGCAGAGGAAACGGGGGTAGGCTCAGGCGGCATATCGCCACCCTGGTTGGCCATTTCGGAGAGCAGCTCGGCCAAGTTTTGTTTGTGCTGATCGTTTGACATGATGTTTTCCCTTGTACGATTGTCGGTTTAGACGAGTTGGTCGGGGTTCTGAGCTTTGGCACGGGCGGCATCGATGCTGATGATGCCACGTTTGAGTAGTGCCTGCAGGGATTGGTCGAGCGTCTGCATACCATGCGCCTGACCAGTTTGCAGGGCAGAACCGATTTGGGCGATTTTGTTTTCGCGGATCAGGTTACGCACGGCGGCGGTAGAAATCAGGATTTCGTGCGCGGCCACGCGGCCTTTACCGTCTTTGGTTTTGAGCAGGGTTTGTGAAATCACGGCGCGCAGTGATTCGGAAAGCATGGAGCGCACCATCTCTTTTTCGCCGGCGGGGAACACGTCGATAATACGGTCCACGGTTTTGGCGGCACCGGTGGTATGCAAGGTGGCGAATACCAAGTGGCCGGTTTCGGCGGCGGTGAGCGCCAAGCCGATGGTTTCCGGGTCACGCATCTCACCCACCAGGATGATATCCGGGTCTTCACGCAATGCGGAGCGCAGGGCGTTGGCGAAGCTGTGGGTGTGTTGGTGCAGTTCGCGTTGGTTTACCAGACACTGCTTACTTTCGTGCACAAACTCGATCGGGTCTTCGATGGTGAGGATGTGGTGATGATGGTTTTCGTTGATGTAGTTGATCATTGCCGCCAGGGTGGTGGATTTACCGGAACCGGTAGGGCCGGTTACCAGCACCAGGCCGCGCGGTTGGTCGGAAATTTTTTGGAACACTTTGGGCGCGTTCAACTCTTCCAGCGTGAGCACTTTGCTGGGAATGGTACGGAACACGGCAGCCGGGCCGCGTTCGGTGTTGAATGCGTTCACACGGAAACGGGCGATGTTGGGCAATTCGAAGGAAAAGTCGGTTTCCAGCCGTTGTTGGTAGTCTTTACGCTGGTGGTCATTCATGATGGAAGCGATCATGTTGCCCACTTCTTCGGCGCTCATTTCCGGCAGGTTGATGCGGCGCACGTCGCCGTGCACGCGGATCATCGGCGGCAGGCCGGCAGAGAGGTGCAAGTCGGATGCTTTGTTTTTCACGCTGAACGCGAGTAGGTCGGTAATCTGCATGGCGTTTGAAACTCCCTTTTCAGTAAATTTTTTTGCAGTTTTGCTAAAAACAGTTCATTGTAAATACAGATGGCGGGATAAATAAAGGAAAACTTGTATTTTCATGTAAAATTGGCGGTTATCTGAAACAGGATACAGGGTTTTGGCATGTTTCTGGCTATTCGCCGGGATGATGCCCAGTCAGCCAGAGGCTACCTGAAAATCCATTCCGTTTATTTTTCAGGTAGCCTCCTGCAATCTACCGGCCAATCAAACGCCATTCCAAACACCCTTTCTTATCATGATGACCCCGCAACAAAAAGGCCTGGCCTGGACGGCAGCGATGGCGCTGTTTATGCAGTCGCTGGACGCCACCATTTTGAATACCGCGCTGCCGGTGATGTCGGTAAGCCTGCACGAATCGCCGCTGCAAATGGAGCTGGCCATCATCAGCTATGCGCTCACTGTGGCCGCGCTGATTCCACTCTCGGGCTGGCTGGCCGACCGGCTGGGTACGCTCAACGTGTTCCGGCTGGCGGTAGCGGTGTTTGTGCTCGGTTCGGTGGCCTGCGCCGCTTCTCCCACTTTAAACTGGCTGGTGCTGGCGCGGATTTTGCAGGGTGTGGGTGGCGCGCTGATGATGCCGGTGGCGCGGTTGGCGATTATCCGCACCGTGCCCAAATCGGAATTGGTAGCGGCATGGAATTTGATGTCGATGACTGGCCTCATCGGCCCCATCGTTGGGCCGATTTTGGGTGGTTGGATGGCGGTAAACCTGTCTTGGCACTGGATTTTCTTTATCAATATCCCCATCGGCCTGCTTGGCATTGCTGTTGCCGGCCGCTATATGCCCAATGTGCGCACCGATACGCAACCATTAGATTGGCAAGGATTCTTGCTGTTTGCCGGCGGCCTAGTGGGGATTACCTACGGGCTGGAGCTGGCAGCGGAAAACCTGCGCAACGGCAGCCGCTCCTTATTGATAATCGGGCTGGGCGCGGCGGCCATGTGGTTGTATGCCGCATATGCACGGCGTGCTAAAAATCCACTGCTGCCGCTTTCTCTGTTCCGGGTGCATACTTTTAGCATCGGGCTGGCAGCGAACCTGATGTTCCGCGTGCTCTCTTCCGGCATTCCCTTCCTGGTGCCGCTGATGCTTCAGGTAGCCTTTGGTTACAATGCCGAAATGGCGGGTTGGATGCTCGCGCCGGTGGCGTTGAGCTCGATTTTGATGAAACCGTTTACTGCGCCGATTCTGGTGCGCTTCGGCTATAAAGGCACGCTCTTGGGCGTGGCCGTGGCCATGTCGGCCGTGGTGGCCGCGCTGTCGCTGCTCGATTCGCGCAGCTCGATAACGTTTTATATGCTGCTGGCCACCTGCTTCGGCCTGTGCCAATCCCTGATGTTTACTGCCATCAACACCCTTACTATCGGTGATTTGTCGAACGAAGAAGCCAGCGCGGGTTCGACCATGCTCAGCGTGGTGCAGCAGGTGGGTATCGGCATCGGCATTGCCGTGGCCGCCGTGATTTTGGGCGCATACCGCGCCGCCGTGGGCGAAACCGGCTCACTGCTGGAACAGGCCTTCAGCTACACCTACCTATCGCTGGCCGCCTTCGGCCTGGTGCTGCTGTGGCTGCTGGCCAAACTGCATGCCGGCGACGGCGGGCATTTAAACCGCAAGGCTACCTGAAACCTTCATCCGCACATTTGAACAGATTTGAAAGCCATCATGAGCAACACCACCCCCAACTACATTACCCCAGTCGGCTGGCAGGCATTGAAAGACGAGCTCTACCGGCTGGTGAACAAAGAGCGCCCCGAAATCGTGCAAATCGTCAACTGGGCCGCCTCCAACGGCGACCGCAGCGAAAACGGCGACTATCTCTACGGCAAGCGCCGCATGCGCGAAATCGACCGCTGCATCCGCTTCCTCACCAAACGGCTGGAAGCGGCGCAAGTGGTCGATCCCGAAACCCGCGAAGCCACCGACCAAATCTTCTTCGGCGCCACCGTGGAACTGCTGCGCGGCAACGGCGAAGAGCAAACCGTGCGCATCGTGGGCGTGGACGAAATCGACACCGCCCGCCGCAAAATTTCCTGGACCTCCCCGCTCGCCCGCGCCTTGCTCAAAGCCCGCGAAGGCGATGAAATTGTGTTCCACGGGCCGGAAGGCAGGGAAGAAATCGAAGTTTTGTCTGTAGCTTATGTGAAGATAGAGTAGGGGGCAGATATATCGTATGGGGAAAGAATGGAACTTCAAGTTCCACGGAATCAAAAATAAATTGTCCGTAAATATCTAAAAGCTTTTGCAGGCGATCTGCCGGCTCATCTTGATTGATAATTTCGGCAAAGAGGATATAACTCCGATCAGGCGTTATATTTAAAGAAACCGTAAGTTCACAGAACAAGCCTTCTTCCGGACGGCCTATGCTTGCGGTAATATTTGGATAGGTAGGAAGTTGATAAGACATGAAAAAAGCCCCTTTGAATTAGCTTAATCAAAGAGAGCTAGTCCAGCCTTACAATGTAGATAATGCCTGTTTGGCAAAGATACCGTCAGGACTAGCCCCCGACGGCGCGAAATATATAAGGCTACCTGAAAATTTTCAGGTAGCCTTATATTGCCGAAAAGCGGTGTTGCCATGCTTAAACAATATCCGTTTTAGCCGGCTTGGTGCAGAGATGACGGCCATGCTTGGATGGCGTGCCGACAGGTATAAAACTCATTCCTACAAGGTTACAGGCTAGCTGGAATTTAGCAGGCGGCCTGCAACGGAATGAAGGGATAGTTTCAGGTAGCCTTTCACCATGTTGCAGGCTATAATCTGCCGCCATTAGTCGGGGTGCCGCAGAGGCGGCTGAGAAAATACCCGTTGTACCTGATACAGCTAGGGGCTGCCGGCAATTACTATTTCCGCATCTTTTCGCTCCCAAAGTAGCATCTTCCGCGTTGGCAATCCTCGCAAGGGGTCTACCTTGCTGCGGTTTCCACCTTGAATCTACCGCCTTGGGAACAAAAAATCCGCTTGGAAAAGTAATTGCCAACAGCCCCAATACTGGCGTAGGAAACTATGTAGGCGGCTAGGCATCAAACACTACAGTTGAGGCTACCTGAAAGCACAGCTGAAGAGCCCGCCATATTCTCTTGATACAACACCACTTCTCGCCCGATCCAACAGCGGGCGTTTTTCTTGCCCGTTCCGCCAACCACTAGGAATAAAGCAATATGGAAATCAAATATCTGGATCAAGTCCGCGCCCGTAACCCGCTGGTGCACAACATCACCAATATCGTGGCGGCCAATTTCTCGGCCAACGGCCTGCTGGCTATCGGCGCCTCGCCGATTATGGCCGACAGCGTGGACGAAATGGCGGAGCTGGCGGCAGTTAGCTCGGCAGTGGTATTGAACATCGGCACGTTGAACAAGCAAAAGGTGGAAGCCATGCTGGTAGCGGGCAAATCGGCCAACCGCGCGGGCGTGCCGGTGGTGCTTGATCCGGTGGGTGCAGGTTTTACCGGGCTGCGGCGCGAAACCACGGCGCAGCTGCTGGCAGAAATCCGCTTCTCCGCCGTGCGCGGTAATGCGGGCGAAATGGCGCACATTGCAGGGGTGGAATGGCATGCTAAAGGTGTGGATGCGGGCAGCGGCGCGGCCGATTTGCACAGCATCGCCCAACGCATTGCGCAGCAATACGGCTGCGTTGCCGCCATCAGCGGCGAAACCGACTATGTTTCCAACGGCAGCCGCACTGCCAAGCTGAATAACGGCACGCCGCTGTTCCCCAAAGTAACCGCGTCCGGCTGCCTGTTGAGCACGGTAGTGGGTGCATTTGCCGCTGTGGCCGCGCCGGAAGACTATCTGCACGCCGTGGCCGAAGCCTGCACAGTGTATGCCGTGGCCGGTGAATTGGCGGCGCAGGGCTTGCAGCCTGCGCAGAGCGGCTCGTTCGCATGGAAACTGATCGACAGCCTGGCCGCCATATCGGCGCAGGAAGTGGCGGCACGCGCGAAAGTGGAATGGATTTAACAGCTTAAATCAGGAGAAAACAGATGACGCAAATTGCACAAGCCCTCACCATCGCCGGCTCCGACAGCGGCGGCGGTGCAGGCATTCAGGCCGATTTGAAAACCTTTCAAATGCGCGGCGTGTACGGCATGAGCGTGCTGGCAGCGGTAACCGCGCAAAACACGCTCGGCGTGCAGGCCATCCACGGCGTGCCGCTCGATATTATCCGCGCACAAATCGATTCCATCGCCGCCGATTTTCAGGTAGCCGCTTTTAAAATCGGTATGCTTGGTACAGCTGAAGTGATTGAATGCGTAGCGGAAAAACTGGCAGGCAAACCGTTTGGCCGGCTGGTGCTCGATCCGGTGATGGTGGCCAAGGGCGGCGCGCCGCTGTTGCAGCAAAACGCCGTCTCCGCGCTCAAACGGCATTTGCTGCCGCTGGCCGATGTGCTCACGCCCAATCTGCCCGAAGCCGAAGCGCTCACCGGCATCGACATCCAAACCGATGCCGACGCCGAACGCGCCGCCCGCATCTTGCAGGAAGCCGGTGTGCAAACCGTGGTGATTAAAGGCGGCCACAGCGGCGAATCGCAAAGCGAAATCTGCCGCGATTGGGTGTTTATGCTGGATGGGCAGTTTACGCTGGAAAGCCCGCGCTTCCCCACGCCGCACACTCACGGCACCGGCTGCACCTTCTCCGCCTGCCTCACCGCCGAGCTGGCCAAAGGCGCAGCGGTAGAAGCGGCCATCCGCACCGCCAAACAGTGCATCACCGCCGCCATCTCTCAGCCCATCAATATCGGCCACGGCCACGGGCCGGTAAACCATTGGGCGATGCGCGCAGAGTGTGGGAAGTAAGCAGACAGCTTGGCTGTGTGCAACAGGCTACCTGAAAAGCTTTGGCTTGGTTGAAATCGATGTTTCAGGTAGCCTTTGCCTATATGACTGAAAGGCTAACTGAAACTCGATGTGCTAAAACAAACGGCTTGGAGCAAGATTCCAAGCCGTTTGTTTATTGTGCCAAATCCGCCTCAAACACGCCCCTTAAGGCGTTGGAGAGGCGGATTTCTTCGGCGTGTTCCAGCATGTCGCGGGTGATGTGCGTTTCGATGACTGCGTCTGCGCCCAAGTAGGTTTGCGGCTGCTGCAACACGGCTTGGCGCATGACGCCGTTGAGGATGTCCAAATCCAGAGACGGGGTAAGCCATTGCCCTTGGTATTTGATGAATACGTTGCTTCTGCCGCCTTCGAGCAGGAGGTCGTCTGAATTGAAAAACAGGCTGTCGAACGCGCCTTGTGTTTCGGCGGTTTGCCATGCTTGGTCGTACAGGGTGCGGCGGGTGGTTTTGAAGCGGCGCAGGTAGTCGCGGCGCGGGAGGGGTTGCGGGGCGGGGATGACGCGCTGCGGGGCGGACAGCTCGGCGGTGGCGGCATGGCTGAGGATGAGGTCGTCTGAAACGAGCTCGGCTTTCAGGCGGAAGAGGCCTTCTGGCAAGTCGGCGATGTATTGCCGGATTCGGGTTTCGCCATCGTCGGACAGGGGCAGGTTGAGGGCTTGGGCGGAGGTTTTCAGACGGCCTAAATGCAGGTCGAGCAGGCTGCATTGCCTGTTTTTCACGCGTATAGTTTCGAAGATGCCGAAGGTGGGGCGCAATTCGTTGAGGAAACGGGCTTTCCAGCCGCATTCCCGATATTCGGCGGCGTGGTCGCTGTCGATGACGATGCCGGAACCGACGCCGTACACCCCTTGATATAGTGGATTAACTTTAAACCAGTACGGCGTTGCCTCGCCTTGCCGTACTATCTGTACTGTCTGCGGCTTCGTCGCCTTGTCCTGATTTGTTAATCCACTATCTAGGTCGTCTGAAACTGAGTTAGAAACGGGTTTGAGCGACAGGGTGCGGATGACGACGTTGAATATGCCTTCAAACCCCAGCCCGCCCGCGCAGGGTTTCAGGTAGCCGATGCTGCCGGTGTACAGGCCGCGCGGTTCGGCTTCGA
This sequence comes from Eikenella sp., assembly GCF_057315495.1. NCBI lineage: Bacteria > Pseudomonadati > Pseudomonadota > Betaproteobacteria > Neisseriales > Neisseriaceae > Eikenella > Eikenella sp. The sequence goes on along the minus strand of NZ_DBHKXY010000028.1, from coordinate 90,798 downwards.
GCGATTCGATAATCTGCATGCTCATGCGTTTGGGTGCGCCGGTGATGCTGCCGCAGGGGAAGGCGGCGCGGAGGATGTCGGCGGCGGTAATGTGCGGCAGGGCTTGGGCTTGGATGGTGCTGGTCATCTGCCAGACGCTGCCGAAACGCGATACTTTAAACGGCTCTGGCACGCATACTTTACCGGTTTGGGCGATTTTGCCGAGGTCGTTGCGCAGCAAATCGACAATCATCACGTTTTCGGCGCGGTTTTTCGGGTCGTTTTGCAACTCGGCGGCGCGGCGTTCGTCTTGCCCGTCGCCCAAAATCGGCGCGGTGCCTTTCATCGGTTCGGTACTGATGGTGCCGTCCGAACCGATTTTGAGGAAGAGTTCGGGCGAGAAACACAGCGTCCACGCGGATTGCCCTTCCGCATCGGGCAGGTGGGACAAGACGGCATAGGGGACGGGCTGGCGCAGGCGGCGGTAGAGGCTGACGGGATTGCCGTAGGCTTGCAGGTGCAGGCGGGTGGTGTAATTGATTTGATAGGTGTCGCCGCGCCGGATGGCTTCGTGGATTTGGCGGATGTGGTCGAGGTAATCGGCTTCGGATACGGAGGATTGCGGCGTGGAAATGCCGGCGGGGAGGTCGTCTGAATTTTGGGCAAGCCAGCTTTCGGCATCGATGTCGGCGCAGTCGGCAAACCAGTGCAGGGCAAGATTGCCGCCGCGTTCGGACTCAATCCCCATCAGCGGCAAACCGAATTCGTAGTCTGCAAACAACACAGCATGCAGCCCTTTTTGCCAGCCCTTTTGCAGCGTATCGTCCAGCGAATCCAGTTCGTTATGATGGAAAAGGCGGCTTTCCACATGATTTTGATAGAGTTTTGCGCGGCCGCTCACGGCATCGTCAAACAGGGCGAAATAGGGCATGACTGGAATAGGCAAGATATGAACGGGCGGATTATACGCGTTTTGATGGCTGGGGTTTGGGCTACCTGAAAAATGGATCGGGATCTTGAACTTGGTCGCCGCCCTCGCTTTCAGGTAGCCTTTATCCCAGCAACTCAGGCTACCTAAAATCGCTTCATTATCATCCAAACAAGGCTATAGTGGATTAAAATTGCAATGATACGGCGTTGCCAACGCCCTTATGTACTACCCGTACACGGCAGGCGTTGCCGCCTTGTCTCATTTTTATTTTAATCCACTATATAATCGCGGCTTTGTTTGCGAATAAAGGGAGGCGGGCGATGTTCCGCAGTTTTTTCCTCAACCGGCGCTGGCTGCGCTGGTCTTTGGCCGGTTCGCTACTGATTTTGGCGGCCACTTGGTATCGGGTACAGCTGAATGTGCAGATTAACGATTGGTTCGGCACATTTTACGATTCGGTGCAAAAAATGCTGGAAAAGCCGGGCTCGGTGAGCCTGGATGAGTTCAACCGCCAGGTGTTCACGTTTGCCCGCATTGCGGCGGTGTATATTCTGGTGGTGGTGATTAGCGGCTTCGTTAATAAGCATTATGTGTTCCGCTGGCGCTCGGCGATGACGGAATACTACATGCGCCACTGGCCGCTTTTGCGCGGGATTGAGGGCGCGGCGCAGCGGATTCAGGAAGACACCATGCGCTTTGCCACGATTATGGAGTCGCTGGGCGAAAGCGGCCTGCGGGCGGTGCTCACGCTGGTGGCGTTTCTGCCGATTTTGTGGAAGCTGAGCGAGCCGATTACGGAATTGCCGCTGGTGGGGCATGTGGGCCATTCGCTGGTGTATGTGGCTATTTTGGCGGCGCTCTTGGGCACGGTGGTGCTGATGGGGGTGGGCTGCAAGCTGCCGGGGCTGGAGTTCGACAACCAAAAGGTGGAGGCGGCCTACCGCAAGGAATTGGTGCTGGGCGAGGATGATGCGGCGCGGGCGGATGCGCTCACTTTAACCGAGCTGTTCAAAAACGTGCGCCGTAATTATTTCCGCCTGTATTGGCATTATCTTTATTTCGATGTGGCGCGCTATTCGTATTTGCAGTTTTCGGTGGCGCTGCCTTATTTGGCCATGGGGCCGGCCTTGGTGGCAGGGGTGGTGGCGTTGGGCGTGATGCAGCAGATCGTGCGGGCGTTCGGGCAGGTGCTGGAGGCGTTCCAGTTTCTGGTGCGCTCATGGTCGACGATTGTGGAGCTGATGTCGATTTACAAGCGCTTGAAGGGTTTTGAACACAATATTGTGGCGGCGCAGGCGGAAAGTTGATGCTGCACGCTGCAAGCGGAGAAAGGCTACCTGAAACTGTTTTCAGGTAGCCTGCTTATTCCTAACCATAGAATTTTTGATTATATAAACAGTAACAAAAAGTATTTCTGGCAGCTTTCCTCTTCTTCTATCATACGAAAGAAATTTAGGGCTCACTGCCCTTACGCAAATGGAAGGAGAGAAAAATGTCTTTAGAACTGAAACGGCTTTTGCCCAAATGGGGCTTGGCTTCGCAAATTACCTTTGCTTTTTTCGGCGCCGTTGCGCTGGGTTTGCTGGTGCGTTTTGCCGGCGGCAGCAGTGTGGTGGCGTCGGCAGGCAATCTGTTGGGCTCGCTGTTTGTGGGTGCGCTCAAGGCGATTGCGCCGCTGCTGGTGTTCACGCTGGTGGTGTCGGCCGTGGCGCGACACCGCAAGGGCATAAATTCGAATATCCGGCCGGTGATTGTGCTGTATGTGGTGGGCATGGCGGTGGCGGCATTGCTGGCGGTGGCGGTAAGCTTTGCATTTCCGTCTTTTGTGCCGCTCAACGGGGTGGATGTGGCGGATAAGCCGATTCCGAACGGGTTTGGCGAGGTGCTGCAAAACCTGCTGCTCAAAATCGTTATCAATCCGGTACAAGCCTTGGCAGATGCCAACTACATCGGCATTTTGGCTTGGGCCTTGGTGTTGGGCTTGGCTTTGCGCGCTGCCGACGAGCCTACGCGCAATTTTCTGCAAAACATTTCCGATGCGGTAAACAAGGTGATGTATTGGATTATCCGCCTTGCCCCCATCGGCATTTTCGGGCTGACGCTGCATGCGTTTGTGAGCACCGGCTTGGAAAATCTGGCGGCCTATCTGCATGTGCTGCTGGCGATTGTGGGCGCGATGGCGTTTATGGCGCTGGTGCTGAATCCGCTGATTGTGTTTTTTGCAATCCGCAAAAATCCGTATCCGCTGGTGTGGACTTGCCTGAAAGAGAGCGGGCTGATTGCTTTCGTTATCCGCAGCTCGGTGGCCAATATTCCGGTCAACCTGAATTTGTGCAAAAAGCTGGGGCTGGATGAGGAAACCTATGCGGTAACCATCCCGCTGGGTGCCACCATGAATATGGAAGGCGCATCGATTACCATCACTATCCTGACGCTGGCAGCAGTGCATACATTGGGCATCCATGTGGATTTCATCACGGCTTTTTTACTGGTGATTATTGCCGTTATCGGCGCATGCGGGGCTTCCGGCATTCCTGGCGGGGCGCTGCCGTTGGTGCCGATGGCATGCAGCTTGTTTAATATCAGCAACGATGTGGCGATGCAGATGGTTACCATCGGGCTGATTATCAGCGTGGTACAAGACCCATGCGGTACGCTGCTTAATTCTTCCACTGATGTGGTGTTTACCGCCGCTGCCGATCCGGTGTATCGGCATAGAGAAGTGGTGGGGCAGGTGGAAACGGCGGCTTAACGATAAAAAGGCTACCTGAAAAATAGTTTCAGGTAGCCTTTCTGTTTTCAGGTAGCCCATTTGCCGCGCTTACTGCTGCTCGTGATACTCATGAAATTCGTAGTGATACGACAGCGCGCCGCCGGCTTTTTTCTGCGCTAGGTAATCGTCGTACACCGCGCGGATTTCCTTGCGCAGCAGGAAGAGGGCGATTAAGTTGGGAATCACCATAAAGCCGTTGAACATGTCCGACAAGCTCCACACCACGTCCACTTTGCCCAGCGTGCCCAGCACGATGGCCAGCAGCACCAGCGTGCGGTAGATGGCCAAATGGCGGCCATGGAACAGGAAGCGGATATTGGATTCGCCGAAGTAGTACCAGCCGATGATGGTGGTGAAGGCGAAGAAGGTGAGGCACACCGCCAACAGCTGCGCGCCGCCGCTGCCGAAGGCAATCACGAAGGCCTGCTGCGTTACCGCCGCGCCCTGCAAACCCAATTTGTCGGCATCGGTGAGCAGGATGATCAGCGCGGTGGCGGTGCACACCAGCAGCGTGTCGATAAACACGCCCACAAACGCCGCCATGCCTTGCTGCACGGGGTGCTGCACGTCTGCCGTAGCGTGGGCGTGCGGGGTGGAGCCCATGCCGGCCTCGTTGGAAAACAGGCCGCGTGCCACGCCGAAGCGTACTGCTTCTCGCATACCGATGCCGGCCGCGCCGCCCAACACCGCCTGCGGGTTAAACGCCGCGGTGAAGATGTGGTCGAACATCGGCGCAATGTGGCTGGAGAATTTGAACAGGATCACAATCGCGCAGATGATGTAGATGATGGCCATAAACGGCACCACAAACTGCGTGATTTTGGCAATACGGTCCACTCCGCCCACGATAATCAGCCCGGCCAGTACCGCCAAGCCGAAGCCCACTGCCAAAGGCGGTATGTTGAAGGCCACGGTTACCGCCGAAGAGATGGAGTTGGATTGGGTGGCATTGCCGATGAGGCCCAGCGCGATAATCAGCGCAATCGAAAAGCTGCCGGAGAGGAAACGCGCCGCACTGCGGCCGATTTTCGGCGTGAGCCCGTGCGTGATGTAAAACGCCGGGCCGCCGATGTATTTGCCGTGGCTGACCACGCGGTATTTCTGCGCCAGCAGGGCTTCGGCGAAGATGGTGGACATGCCCAAAATGGCAGAAAACCACATCCAGAAGATTGCGCCCGGCCCGCCGGCAGTAATCGCCGTGGCCACGCCGGCCACGTTGCCGGTGCCGATTTGGGCGGACACGGCCACCGCCAGCGCTTGAAATTGCGACAGCGATTTGTGGTCTTTGTCGGCGGCATCTTTCTTGGCAAAGAGCCCGCCGAATACCGATTTGAACGCTGCGCCGAGCTTGGTAAGCTGCGGCACGCCCAAGTAGATGCTGAAAAAGAGGCCGATGCCGAGCAGGGAGTAGATCAGCAGGTAGTCCCACAGCACGAAATTAATCGTGCTTACCAGGTCGGACAATATTTTTTCCATAGTCGGAACCTCGCAAGAGAAGGGGGTTGGAAACTGGCAGCCTGCGCGTTTGCCGGCCATCTGGCGCAAACGCCGCGAAACTGCGGGAAAAACAAAGGACGGTTAGTGGGAAGCAGCCGGCAAAGCGGCTGCGGCTCAAAAGGGGCGTCAGGCTACCTGAAACGTCCGCCCCGATAGCCGAAGCCATTACCGGCGCAATGGGGGTAATGGCTTGATGGCTGAAATACTGATTCCTTTCTGCTGCGTTGGCTCGACTTGCACTGCCTGCGGCTCGCCGCCTGGTAGGAAGGAATCGTTATTTCCACCGTGGCTAATCTGAAAAATTTTCAGGTAGCCTCAAACTCTTTGAACCATAAAAAAGATAAGGCTACCTGAAAACATATTTTGCTCCGCCTAACCATGCGGCAGCGGGTGAAACAAACGGCCAATCAGCGCTCGGGCACCGGCACCAGCCAACCGTAGCGGTCTTCGGCCAGGCCGTATTGGATGTCGGTAATCGCCTTGCGGATGGCTGTGCCGCGCTCTTGGCTTTGCAGCACGATTTCCTGGCCGTTGATTACCAAAGAAGTCACCGGCGACACCACGGCCGCCGTGCCGGTGAGGATGGCTTCCGCGTCATTTTCTGCTGCAGCCTGCAATTCGGCCACGGTGAAATTGCGCTCGCTCACTTTATAGCCCAAATCGGCGGCCACGCGCAATACGGAATCGCGGGTTACGCCGTGCAGGAATTCTTCGGTGAGCGGCTTGGTAATGATTTCGTTGCCGTTAATCAGCGCGAAGTTGGAAGCGCCGGTTTCCTGCACGTCGCCGTTCGGGCAGAACAGCACCTGGTTGGCGCCGTATTGCTCGCGGGCGCGCACCACGGTTTGCAGGGCGGAGGCGTAGTTGCCGCCGCATTTCACCCGGCCCATGTGCGGCGCACAGCGGATGTGTTCGGTTTCCACCAACAGCTTCATCGGCGAACCCACTTTGAAGTAGTCGCCCACCGGCGAAGCCAAAATATACAGCATGGCTGTGGATGAACCTACGCCGGCCTTGCCGATTACCGGGTCGGTGCCGATAAGGGTGGGGCGCAGATACATGGCGGCGGGCGCATCCGGCACTTCGTCGGCCGCGCGCGCCACCAATTCCAGCATGGTGGAAAGGAAAACCTGCGCATCCGGCACGGGCAGCTCCAACAGTTTTGCGCTCTGCTGCATACGGGCGATGTTTGCTTGGGGGCGGAAGATGACGATGCGTCCGTTTTGCTGGCGGAAGGCCTTCAGCCCTTCAAAACACTCACTGCCGTAATGCAGGCTGTGCGCGCCCGGCGGCAGGGAGAGCGAATCGGAAGACTGCCAGCGCACCGGCTGCCATGCGCCATCGGAAAAAACCAGCACCGGCATCTCGCGGTGGAAAACGCTGCCGAAAACGGCAGGAACTGCTTTTGCCATGATATTTCCTTGTGATTTGTGCTAAGGTGTCAAAGATACTCTTGAAGCAAAGCATTTGACAAGCCTTTTGTGTCAAAAATTGCATCCAATCAGGCTACCTGAAAAACGGTTTCTGCGAAAAGCAAACCCGCCATCAAGGCGCTTACGCCCCGCAGACGGGTTTTCAGGTAGCCTGCTTGCGGGATTGGGGCGTAGGTTTGGAATTAAATAGCAAATTGCGTTAAGCGGGGTGGATTGCTCTGATGAATGCTTAGGAGAAGGCTTGGTAAGGGATAAGCACTCAATGGAAAGCAGCGCCAGAAGCTTCGGTATTCAGCGCATCACCCTTGATGCAAAAGGCTACCTGAAAATCGGAATACACCGTTTCAGGTAGCCTTTTGGTATCAGACTGGCGCTTACAGGGAGGAGAAGGTGTCGCATTGTGCCGGGTCGCCGCTTTGCAGGCCGCGGCGGAACCATTGCAGGCGTTGGGCGGAGGTGCCGTGGGTGAAGCTGTCGGGCACGGCGTAGCCGCGGCTGCGCTGTTGCAGGCGGTCGTCGCCCACGGCTTCGGCGGCGTTGAAGGCTTCTTCCAAGTCGCCCTGTTCAAACAGCTGGCGTGCTTGCGCACGGTTGGCCCACACGCCGGCCAGGCAGTCGGCCTGCAGTTCCACCATAACTGAGAGGCGGTTGGCATCGCGCTCGCTCATGCGGGCGCGGGCACGGTTTACGCGCTCCATGGTGCCGTCGAGGTTTTGCACGTGGTGGCCGACTTCGTGGGCAATCACATAGGCAAAAGCCGCATCGCCCGCTGCGCCGAGCTGGTTTTTCATGTCGTCGTAGAACGAGAGATCGAGGTAAACCTTTTGGTCGGCCGGGCAGTAGAACGGGCCCATCGCGGATTGGCCGGTGCCGCAGGCGGTGGGGGTGCTGCCGCGGTAGAGCACCATTTTCGGCTGCACATATTGCCGGCCTTGGCTGCGGAAATACTCGCCCCAAGCGTCTTCGGTGGTGGCGAGGATTTGCGAAGAGAACTGCGCCAACTGCTCTTCTTCGGGGCTGATGGTGCGTTGCTGCTGCTGTTGCATCTGCGGCATCTGCATGCCGCCGCCGGTGAGGCCGCTTAAATCCACGCCGTAATAGGCGCCGATGAGCACGATAATCAGGCCGGCAAGGCCCATTTTGCCGCCGCCTCCGCCACCTCTGCCTCCGCCAAGGCTGCGGCGGTCTTCGATGTTGCTGCTGCTGCGTTGATTGTCGAGTTTCATATTGGAATTCCTTGGGTTGGTGTGGTTGGGCGGATTATATAACAGGCTACCTGAAAAGCATGCGGAGATTTTGGCTTGGCCGAAACTTACTTCGCTGGTTTTAGCTTCGTTGAAGCCGGTGCTTTCAGGTAGCCTTGGCGTGTGCGGCAGGGGTTTATTCGATGTCGTATTCGATGGTTACGACTAATCGCACTTGTTTGCCGACGGTGGTTTTGTCGTAGCTGCCGCCGTATTCATCGTCGCCGCTGCTGCCGCTATCGGCGTAGATGTTGAACGAGCCTTGCGAAGCAGAGCGCATGGCGCCGACTTTGCCGCCGCTGGTGGAGGCGAATTCGTTGGCGCGGCGGCGGGCGTCTTCGGTGGCCTGTTTAATCAGGCTGTGTTTGATGGTTTCGAGGTTGCCGAGTAGGTATTGCGGGGCTTCGAAATCGATGGCGTCGTTGCCGGCGCGCAGAGCGAGGATGTTTTGGTGGGCGCTTTGGATGCGGTCGAGCTTGCTGCTGGCCACGGTGAGCTGCTGCTTGCCGTCGTAGCCGTTGGGGGTACGGATTTCGTTGCCGTGGGCATCGTGTTCCACCAAGAAGGCCGGGCTGATTTCGGGAGCGGCGGTTTGGATCTCGGCTGCATCAAAGCCTTGGCTGCGTAGGAATTGTTCGAGTTTGGGGCGTTGCTGGTTCAGGCGGTCGAGCACTTCCTGATAACTGGCACCGTGTACGCTCACGGCGGTGTTCCAGCGGGCATGGTCAGACTGGAAGGTTTGTTCGGCCAGGCCTTTTACGGTGATTGTGCCGGGCTGGCGGAAATTTTTAAACTGGCCGCCCAACACGAAGGCGGCGGCCACGAGGCCGATGGCGAGCAGTGCACCGAGGGCTTTAACGCTGCCGGAGAGGGCTTTTTCTGTGGACATGATGCTTTCCTTTGCGCTTGGTGGAAGAGAGCCGGCGGAGGCTACCTGAAAAGGGATAGACGGATTTTCAGGTAGCCTTTGATGCTATTCCTGCCAGCCGCGTTTGAGTTTGTCCAGCTCCCGGCGGTCGCGTTTGGTGGGGCGGCCGTCGGGGTAGGCGGCGCTGATGCGACTGGCCTGGTCGAGTGCTTTTTGCGCTTCGCGTTTGGCAGCGGTGGCGCTGTCTTCGGCGTAGAGGGCGCGTGCTTCGGGGGCGGGGCGGCGCTGATGGTTGAGCGCGAGCACGGTGATTTTGTAGGGCAGGGAGTTGAGCGTGAGGTCGATGGTGTCGCCCGGCTCGATATTTTTGCTGTTCTTCACTTTCGCGCCGTTCACCAGCACGCGCCCGAGCTCGATATGTTTCTGCGCCATGCCGCGCGTTTTGAAGAAACGTGCTGCCCACAACCATTTGTCGAGCCGCATGTGGTGTTCGTTGTGTGAATTTTTGCCTGCCATGGTTGCCTCCGTGTTTAAGCGGCTATTTTATACCAAAGGCCGGGAAGGCGGCTAATGGAAGCGACTGGGTTTGAATGTTGTGTGTATGCGAATGTATGCTGAATATTTTTCTACATATAATCAGCATATTGATTGGATTTTATTGTATGTTTGTACGAAATATATTGCACGTATAATCCATCTTGGTTATATTTGAATGCAAATGAATACAAAAAGAGGTAATTGCATATGGCCGCTGCCAACCGAATTCCGATTAGCGTGCGAATATCGCAGGAAGATGCAGATTTTATTGCTGAATTAAAAATAGAAGGTGCGAATACGCCTTCGGAAAAAATCCGCGAGCTGCTTACACAGGCGCGGCTTGCCCACAGTCAAACCCATGATTACAGCACCGCGCTGGCTGCACAGGAGCAGTTTTTTCAGGTAGCCCGCCGCGACGTGCTGCACGCCGAGAAAGAATGGGGTATCCATTCGCACATTGTGGCGCGGCTGTTTGAGCAGCTACCCGATTTCGCCGCCACGTTGGCCGCTGACCTGCCGGAAAACGCGCAGGCAGCCGATTTGAAACGATACGAGTGCGAACTGATGCGTCGCATCGTGCGCCTTACCGACAGCATCCTGCAGTTGGCTGTTACCGGAAAAGGCGCAGCCTACGACGATACTGTATTGCAACAGCTTGAAAATACTTTGAAACTGGCGAAGATTGTGCAGCAGGCGGGTGATGTTTGACATCTATCCCATACGAACTTGGCTTAAACCCATTTTATGGAAAGGAAATAAAAAATGAGCGAAACCCTATCCCGTAGAGTAGGCCGTTTGGTGAGCGGCGGTTTTCATGCCTTGATTGATGCAGCGGAAAACCTGGCGCCCGAGGCGGTGATGAACGAGAGCATCCGCGAAATCGAACGCGCGGTGGACGAAGTGCGTGCCGAGCTGGGCAAAGTGCTGGCGCAGAAGCATCTTGCTTCTAAGAAAATGGCCGATGAGAGCAACCGCCACGAAGCCATCGACGCCAACCTGCAAGCTGCGGTGGCAGCCGGGCGTGACGACTTGGCCGAGGCGGGCATTGCCGAGCAGATGGATATCGAAGCGCGATTGCCCGTGTTGGAAAACACCATCGCCGACTGCGCCGCACAGGAAAAAGAACTGGAAGGCTTTATCGCCGCCCTGCAGGCGAAAAAACGCGAGATGCAGCAGCAGTTGCAAGACTGGCGCACCGCACAGCAAAACGCAGGCGCAGGCAAAGCAGCCGGCGGCAGCGACATGAGCCGCATCGCCCGTGATGCCGAAAAAAGCGGCAACGCCTTCGACCGAGTGATGGGGCGGCAAAACGCTATCCACAGCAGCACCGATGCCGCCCAGCTGGCCAAACTAAAAGAATTGGAAGATTTGAGCCGCAACAACCGCATTGCCGAAAGGCTGGCAGCGCTAAAGGCCAACAGCAAAGAGTGAGCATAAATTTCAGGTAGCCTTCCTAATGCCTCGAGAAGGCTACCTGAAAGAGAAATTTCCTGCTAAGCAGGCTGTTTGAAAAACACCGCTTATTCCCACCAAGGAGAGCTCATGATATACGCCATCGCCTCCGCGCTCGTTACCGCCGCGCTGCTTTACACCCTGCTGTTTGAAGACTGGGAAGAATTTGCCGAATGCGTGAAATTCTATTTCACCCCCGACATCATCAGCCTGTTGCTGGGCAAATTTTGGGAAGACAATTGGGCGGAAACCAAACTCGCGCTGTGGCTGGGTATCAGTGGGCTGGTTGGTGTGCTGGTTTATGCCAACTTCAGCTAATGGGCGAACACAGTTTTCAGGTAGCCCGAAACCATAAAGGAAACAAGATGAAGCAGGCATACGATAAGTTGGATCCTCAAGCCAAACTCAAATACATCGGCATCCTCGCCGCCACCTGGCTGCTGATTCCCGCGCTGTGGACGGCCATGGGCAACGCCGGCGGCACCATGTCTTACGGCATCGCCCGCGTGGCCATGTTCACCGTCTTCTGGACGATTCTCGCTGCCGTGTATTCGTTGGTGTCGTTTGTGCAAACCCTGCTCGGCAAGCCCAGCCCGTCGTGGCCGAAAATCCTGCTGCCCGCGCTCGGCCTGTGGCTGTTCCTTTGCGCTTATGCCTATCTTTGAGCTACGCATTGGCTTCGCAGAAACCCGCAAAGCGAGTTCCTGCGAAGCTAAACATCCGATTAACCGACAACCCGCGAAAGACCCCACCATGTGGAATTTAATCAACGCCCCCGAAACCGAAATTTTCGGCATCGCCATCGCCCTGATGCTGATGCTCGGCCTGCTCGAGCTGCTCTCACTTTTGGCCGGCGGCTTCACCGACTGGCTCGATAATCTGTTGCCCGACAGCCTGGTGGAGGCGGATTTGGATGGTGATTTGCACGGCGGCATCGAAGGGGCGGGCGCATTGGTGCGCTTTTTGGATTGGCTGTATGTGGGGCGCGTGCCGCTGATGATGTTGCTGGTGGTGTTCCTCGCCGTGTTCGGGCTTGCGGGCTATATGCTGCAATCCGTGTGCGCCGGGCTGTTTGGCGGCTACCTGAATGCTTGGTTGGCGGCTGCTGCGGTGCTGTTTCTCACGCTGCCCCTGGTGCGCCTCACAGCGGTCGGGCTCTACAAAATCATGCCCAAAGACGAAACCACCGCCGTTTCGCAAGCCAGCCTGATCGGGCGCGTGGGGACGGTGGTGCTGGGCGAGGCGCGGCCTGGCAGCTCGGCGCAGGTGCGGGTGAAAGACGGCTACGGCCAGCAGCATTATGTGATGGCCGAGCCCGACGGCGAAGGCGTGCTGAAACAGGGCGAGGCGGTGCTTTTGGTGTCGCTGGAGGGGAACACGTTTAAGGCGATTTTGAATCCGAGCGGGAGCCTGGTGGATTAGATTGCCTGAAAGTGGGAATAGAGATGAAATGGATGGATGCAGGAAGCCGATTGCGCTTACAGGAGGAAGCGGATGGCTTGGAAGGGTGGGAATTTGTGTTGGAGAAGCCGGGGGAGTGGCTGCTGTTGAGTGCGGTTTGGTTGCCGTTTAGTGGGCTGGCAGTAATGAATTTGTTTTCGGAATATGGTTCATTGAGAGATGGATTACTATGGATGATTCCCACGGTGTGTGGACTGCACCGTTTGTGGAGCGGCTGGTGCGGTTTGCGCAAGGTTCGCTATAGCGAGGAGAAGCAGCGGCTGGCGGTGTATAGGTGGCGTTTCGGTTGGCAGGCGGTGGGTGTGTATGCTGTGGCGAATTTTTGCGGGATATATGCGAGCGGCGGATTGAGCGGCGGGGAAGTGTGGCTGAAGGGGAAAGATGACAGAGGGAATGTGATGATTGGCTGGAGCGGCAATTCCAAACAGCTGAAGCAGCAGCTTTTGCAAATGATGGATGAGTTTGGCAAAGCAACGGGTTTGCCGATATTGGAGCGATAGGGGCTACCTGAAAATATTTGGGATAAGACAAAACAGTTGGTCACATCGGATAGAAGAAGTTGGGCTATAGCTGGATGGAGAGAAAACTATGTCAAATGAAATCAAAAAATTGCTGCCCAGAGCCGAGCCTTCCAGCCGGCACAATACGGAGCTGGTGTTCCGGCAGTTGGGATTGCTGACGGCGGCATCGTTGGTGTGGCTGCTGATTGCCCTGTCTTGTCTGACGGGATCGGCGGATACCGCGCTGCGGCTGCAACAGATTAGCAGTTTGCTGCTGAGCGGTTTTTTCTTGAGCCGGTTTTGGCAGCGGCAGCGCAAAATCCGTTATCGCGCAGCGGAGGATTGCCTGCTGGTATATGCCGTGTCGCTGAGCGGTTGGCGGTTGGTAGCTCGTTATCCGTTGGACGGATTTGCCGGGTTGTATCGCGGCGGCAAGGGCTCGATTGCCGAAGTGTGGTTGGCAGGCAAAAATGGCGGGCAGGATGTGCTGCTAGACAGGATATTTTTAGGCACGGGCGCGCTGCAGAAACGCTTTGCGGCCGGTTTGGCAGATTTGAGCCAAGCCACCGGGCTGCCTGTGTTGGAATCCGGTGAGGCTACCTGAAAATAGCAGCCGAATTTCTGCAGTGCCCAAAACAGATGTCACAACATTTTCAGGTAGCCTGCCGTATCTAAAGAGGAAACCATGCAACAGAATAAAAGCAAAATCGTGATGCTGTATCCGTATTCTGGACAAATGCTGGCCTGGCAGACGGCTTTTGTGTGGGGGTTCTTATTGTGGACAATGTATGTGCTGATAGATACGACTGGCGGCTGGTTGGGTAACGGATTTTGGTTTGAATTTGTGTTAGTGGTGTTGCGGGTGCTGGTGGTTGGCTTAATCATGATACTGGCTGGCGAGCTGCTGTATGACTGGTGGCATAAACTAATTGGCAAAAACTTCCTGCGGCTGGACACAGTGCGAGGGATACTGCTGCACGGTCGCTGGCGCTGGGGCTGGCAGGTGCAGCGGGAATACCCGCTCTCGATGTTTGTGGCAGTGGTGGCGGAGAAGGTGCAGAATGATTACCGTGGCTACTACGGGCGCTTGTGGCTGGAATCGGCGGATGGGCGGAACGATTTGGTGCTGGAGGAAAATTTCCTGCCGCATAAGGGTTCGCTGAACGAATTAGACAGAATTCAGAACCATATCGCGCAGGCAACGGGTTTGGCCAAACGGCCGGTAATCAACACAATAATCCGTGCGGCGGAGGAGACGGCGGCCAATCCGGCACAGTTGCAGCCTTTGCAAGCGAAAACGCTTCCTGCGTGGCGGCAGGCGGTGAATCTGGCAGCGGCCGGGTTGTGGACTTGGCTGGCGGTCCGGTTGCTGCGTTTCGCGGCGGATTGGCAAAGCGGCAGCCTGCCCAAGCCGCTGTATTTCGGCGCGGGGCTGTTGGCGCTCGGGTTGCTGGCGGTAGTGGTGTCGGAAGTGCGCGGGGTGTTTCGTGCGTGGCGCGGCCGGAAAACGGCGCAAACACAAACTGCTTGGCGGCAGCCCTCAGAAATTAAAGCCGCGCTGGCGGCAGCACGGCAGGCGGAACATGAGCCGCAGCCGAAGCTGCCGGAACGTGCCGCGCCGAAGCTTGCGGATGGGGCGGAATTTGCTGTGTATTCGGTCGGCACTTTGCTCTCGCGCCTAATGTTCCTGCTGTTTGCATTTGGGATGGTGTGGATTGAGGGAGGGGTCGGCTGGCGGCTGTTTTGGCTGGTGGCGCTGCTGTTTATCGCCGGGCGGCTGGCGCACCGTTGGCATACCTTGCGCAAAGTACGTTACAGCGTGCTGGGAGACGAATTGATTGTGTACCGCCTGCACAGTTTCAAGTGGCTACCTGAAAAACGCTATGCGCTATCGGAGTTTTGCGGTATTTACAGCCGCGTGCGGTGCAACGGCGTGGGCGTGGACTTGAGCGAAATCTGGCTGGCGGGCAAGGCGGGCGGCAAAAACGTGCGGCTGCTGGAGGCTAATTTTCTGTTGCGCAACAACCGGCAGGCGGCGGAGATAACGGCTAAACAAATCAGCCGTGCCACGGGGCTGCCGCTGCTGGAATATATCGAACCATCCGAAAAGGCCGTCTGAAAAACAAAAGGCAAACAATAATGGGCAAACAACGTAAAAAATCGCGCTACCGCCAAAACCGCAACAGACAGCGATTCGATTCGGTATCTTGGGCCGGCCTCGGCAGGCAACCGCAGGCAGGAGTGCGGCGCGAAGGCAGACGGACGGTATTTGCCACCTCTTTTTGGGGCACGCTGTTTATGCCTTTGGTAACAGGGTTGCTATTGGTCTTTATCGCATTGTTGGTTTTCCTTGCCGTCAGCGGATTTTTGCCGACGGTGCACGATTGGGCGGCAAAAGCGGCGGCGTGTGTGTTTTTGCTCTACGGCCTGAAACGCTCGGAAGGCTGGTGGTTCGGCCTGACCTGCCGCCGTTTTGCCTCCATCGGCGGCGGGGAATTGGTGCTGTACGGTGCATTCGGCCGCACGCGTTTCCGCTGTCCGACCGATTGGCGGTTCGATTATCTGTGCAGTGTGCGGTGCCGCATCTTCTCTTTTCGCACCATCTCGCCCGACGGACATAGCCGCTGCTTTTCCACCTCCTTGTGCCGCAATACCGCCGCTTTGATTGCAGAGTTGGGCGCGGTAGATCGGGGCTGGGAAATGTCGGTTGCGATGCAAAACGGCTTTATGGAGTTGTTCGACAATTTGGACAAAAGAAAAAGGCGCGGCTGGCGGATACTGATAGGGCTGGTGTCGGCAACGGTGCTGTTGGCGTGCGTGCGGCAAATATTCGGCAACATGCTCTTGTCGCCCCTTGCCTGGCAGGCCGCCGCCGCGCTGACCGCCGCATGGCTGCTGCCTTTGGCTTGGATGAGCCGCAAGGTGCTGGTCGGAGAAACCGTATTCGGCCTGCCGTCCAACCATTATCTGCGGCAAACGGCAATCGGCCGCATCAGGGTTTTTTTAACCACGGGTGGCAAAACCGCCCTGTTCTGGCTGGCCATAGGCGCGTTGTGCGTGTGGTCGTTGGCTTCGCTGTCGGGCGCGGCCAGCCTGTGGGGTAAACCGTTCGAGCGTGTGGCGGTGGAAATGACCGTTGAAGGACGCTGCGGACGCTATGGCCGCCGGCGGCAGCTTGCCGTCTGCCTGCCCGAAAGTCATCGCGATTTTGACGGCAGTTGGTGCGAAGGCAGTTTTGAAACGCCCGACGGCGAAACGGTCTATGTACGCCGCAGCCTGTTTGCCCGCGAACTGCGTTTCAGCCGTCCTTAGGCCGTCTGAAAATATAGGCCGCCTTAATGTAAATCCAAATAAAAATACCCATACCGTCATTCCCGCGCAGGCAGGAATCCAGAGGTTTAGAATTGTGGTAATCTTTGAATATTGCCTTGGAATCCCGAAGTCTGGATTCCCACTTGCGCGGGAATGACAATGCAGGTATTTCTATTTTAATCCACTGTATTTGTTTGATTTTCTCCAAACCTGTTTCAGGCAGCAGGAAGCCGTCTGAAAAAAACCTTCTCCAAGAAAGGAAAACCCATGAACTTAGTTTCCATCGGCATCATCGCTGGCATCATACTCGTCGCGCTGTTTGTACTCGGCCTCATCCTCACCCGCCTGTACCGCCGCGCCAGCAAAGAAGTCTCCTTCGTCCGTACCGGTTTCGGCGGCGAAAAAGTCATCATGAACGGCGGAGCGATGGTGCTGCCCGTGCTGCACGAAATCATCCCCGTCAACATGAACACATTGCGCCTCGAAGTGCGCCGCGCGGCGCAGCAGGCGTTGATTACCCGCGACCGGATGCGCGTGGATGTGATGGCGGAATTTTACGTCCGCGTCAAACCCAGCGCCGAGAGCATCGCCACCGCCGCGCAAACGCTGGGTATGAAAACCATGTCGCCCGACGAATTGAAAGACCTCGTCGAAGGTAAATTCGTCGATGCCTTGCGCGCCGTGGCCGCCGAAATGGCGATGGAAGAGCTGCACGAAAAACGTGTTGATTTCGTTCAGAAAGTGCAACAAGTCGTGAGCGAAGATTTGTTTAAAAACGGCCTCGAACTCGAAACCGTTTCCCTGACCGGCCTGGACCAGACCAGCTTCGAATTTTTCAACCCGCAAAACGCGTTTGACGCGGAAGGCTTGACCAAACTGACCGAAACCATCGAAGGCCGCCGCAAAAAACGCAATGAAATCGAACAAGACACCGATTTGGCGATTAAAACCAAAAACCTCGAAGCCGAGCAGCAACGCCTGAAAATCTCGCGCGAAGAAGAATACGCCAAACTCGAACAAGAACGCGAAATCGCCGTGCGCCGCGCCGAACAGGAGGCCAGCATTGCCGAACAAGAATCTCAGAAAAAACGTGAAGCGGAAGAAGCCAAAATTGCCGCTGAACGCGAAGTGGATTTGAAACGCATCGCCGCCGAACGCGACATTAAAAACGAAGACATTAGAAAAGCACAAGCCGTTGAGCAGGCAGAGGTTGAACGCCGCAAAGCCATCGAATTGGCCGAGCAAGACCGCGCCATCGCCGTTGCCGAAAAATCGCGTGCCGAATCCGAAGCCAAAGCCGAGGCCGACAAAGCCCGCGCCGCCGCCGTGCGTGAAGAAGAGAGCGTGATTACCGTGCGCGAAACCGAACGCGCCGAACGTGCCAAAGCGGTTGAGCTGATTGCCGCCGAAGAGGCTGCGCAAAAAGACGCGATTTCGCTTACCGTCGCCGCCGAAGCCGAGAAACAGGCCGCGCAAGACCGCGCCGAAGCCGTACGCATCGCCGCTGAAGCCGAAGCTGAGAAACAACGCCTGCAAGCCAAAGGTGAAGCCGATGCCAAAGTGCTGCTGGCGCAAGCGCAAGAGCAGCAATATAAAGTTGATGCCGAAGGTACCCGTGCCGTGAACGAAGCCGCTAACGTGTTGAGCGTGGAGCAAGTTGAAATGCAAGTGCGCCTCGCCCTGTTGAAACACCTACCCGACATCATCCGTGAATCCGTGCGCCCGATGGAAAACATCGACGATATCAAGATTTTGCAGGTGAACGGCTTGGGCGGATTCAGCGGCGCTGCCGCAGACGGTGTTTCAGCTAGCTCTGGCGCCCAAGGTAATGCGGCTTTGTCCGACCAAGTGGTAAACAGCGCCCTGCGCTACCGCGCCCAAGCTCCGCTGGTGGATGGTTTGCTCAAAGAGCTGGGCTTGAGCGGCGGCGACATCAACGGCCTCACGCAAAGCCTCAATCCTGCTGCCTCTGCCAATCAGCCACAGCCGCAAGCACAAGTGGAAGGCGAGGCTGAATAAGAGTTGATGGTGTGAATGAAGAAAAGGCTACCTGAAGTTTCAGGTAGCCTTTTAGATGTCAGGTAGCCTTCTGCTGGAGAAAGGCTACCTAAAAATTGGCTATACGTTGCCAAAAGGTTATTATGTTTTAACGGCGGCTGTTCAGTTCATATTCTTCCGGCAGGGTGTCGAGAAAGCCCCGGCCGAAGCCTTTGAGGATGCTGTATTCTTCGGTAATTTTCACCACTCGCGGGCGCAGGGGCGAAGTGGCGAGGGCGAAGATTAGACAGAAGGAGATGATGCTGAAATACCACATAGCTATGAAAGTTGAGGAAAAATAGTTGCTTAAGGAAGGAATGAACAGTGCAGTGAGTGGCAGCAACAGCAATACTAGCACGATGGCGGGCATGCCCTGAAACAGCCAGCGCATCTGCTTTTGGTGCTGTGGGCAAAAGGCGGGGTGGACAGGAATGGCTTTGCGAACAACCAGGGCAATGATTAGTGCAATGGGCCAGGAAACGAACAAAAGTGGGATAAGCAACAGATTCCAAGCGGGATGATACCAATACAATTTGCGCGGCCGTCGCTGCGGTTCGGCTGCTTCGCCGCAGCGGATGCAGCGGTGGGGCAGATCAGCGCCTTCGGGTAGGAAGACGCGTTTGCCTTCGCGCCAACATTCAGTAGTGCTTTGCGGCAGGTAGTCTTGGCTTTGCGGAGCCTGGTAGGGATTGAAATCCGGGTTCATTTTGCCCCTACCTGTTAGATATACAGCACTTCGATAACTTCGTACTCTCTGATGCCGCCAGGTGCCTGCACTTCGGCCACGTCGCCTTCTTCTTTGCCGATAAGGGCGCGGGAAATAGGCGAGCTAATGGAGATTTTGTTGTCTTTAATATCGGCCTCGTCGTCGCCAACGATTTGGTAGCGTACTTGGGTTTCGTTTTCTAAGTCTTCCAGCACGACGGTGCAGCCGAATACGATTTTGCCTTCGGCATGGATTTCGGTGGGGTCGATGATGTGGGCTACGGAAAGTTTGTTTTCCAATTCGGAAATACGGCCTTCGATGAAGCCTTGTTTTTCTTTGGCGGCTTCGTATTCGGCATTTTCAGATAAATCGCCGTGGGTTCTTGCTTCGGCGATTGCTTCGATAATGGCAGGGCGTTCAACGCTTTTAAGATGCTGCAATTCTTGCTTGAGCAGTTCGGCGCCGCGTACGGTTAATGGAATCTTTTGCATGATTTTCTCCACAAGGGCTGCGGGGCAGCCGTTTTTACATAAAAATGCAAGCCGCCTGGTGCCGGCGGCTTGTGAACTCAAATTTTTAGTCAATCAAACGCAGAGTTGGAAGCTGCGTTTTGATTGACTGTATGGGTTGCCATTCTATCAGATGGCGGGCGGAACGCCAACTTCCGGAAAGGACGGCTGGCGGTGGGGAAGGTTGTGCCAATAATTTGATTATTGGCGTTTATTGTTGCTCATCGGATACCTTGGCGGCACCTTGGTTGGCCAGTTGGTCGGCACGCTCGTTTTCGGGGTGGCCGGCATGGCCTTTCACCCATTGCCAGGATACTTGGTGGCGGGCGACTTGCTGGTCGAGCTGCTGCCACAGCTCGGCGTTTTTCACGGGTTGTTTGGCGGAAGTTTTCCAGCCGTTTTTCTTCCAGCCGTGTATCCAGCTTTCCATGCCGTTTTTCACGTATTGGGAGTCGGTGTGGATGGTTACTTGGCAGGGGCGGTTGAGAGCTTCTAGGCCGCGGATAACGGCGGTGAGCTCCATGCGGTTGTTGGTGGTATCGGCTTCGCCGCCGTAGAGTTCTTTTTCATGGCGGCCGTAGCGCAGCAGCACGCCCCAGCCGCCGGGGCCGGGATTGCCTTTGCAGGCGCCGTCGGTGTAGAGGTGGACGGTTGTGGTATTGGTCATGGTGTTTGGCTTGGGGCTATAGTGAATTAAATTTAAACCAGTACAGCGTTGGCTCGCCTTGCCGTACTATTTGTACTGTCTGCGGCTCGCCGCCTTGTCCTGATTTAAATTTAATCCACTATACCTGAAAGTTTCAGGTAGCCTTTGGTGTGTTTGATGTGGCAAAAGAGTAAGGCTACCTGAAAAAAAACTTTTCAGGTAGCCTGATGTTGCTAAGGGTTTAGATTTTAGAAACCGTTAGATTTCCAAAATCAGGCGGGCCGGGTCTTCGAGGGCTTCTTTGATGGTAACCAAAGTGAGCACGGCTTCGCGGCCGTCGATAATGCGGTGGTCGTAGGAGAGGGCCAGATACATCATCGGGCGCACCACGACTTGGCCGTTTTCCACCACGGCGCGCTCTTTGGTGGCGTGCATGCCCAAGATGGCGGATTGCGGCGGGTTGATGATGGGGGTGGACATCATCGAGCCGAAGGTACCGCCATTGGTGATGGAGAAGGTACCGCCGGTGAGGTCTTCGATGGCGATTTTGCCGCTCTTGGCTTTGTTGGCGTAGTCCACAATGGCCAATTCGATGTCGGCAATGCTCATCTGATCCACGTTGCGCAGGATCGGCACCACCAGGCCGCGCGGGCTGCCCACGGCGATACCAATGTCGAAGTAGCCGTGGTAAACGATGTCGTTGCCGTCAATCGAAGCGTTCACGGCGGGGAATTTCTTCAGCGCAGCCACGGCGGCTTTCACGAAGAAGGACATGAAGCCCAGTTTCACGCCATATTGTTTCTCGAACTTATCTTTGTATTTGGCGCGCAAATCCATAATCGGCTTCATATTCACCTCGTTGAACGTGGTGAGGATGGCGTTTTGCGACTGAGATTGCAGCAGGCGTTCGGCCACGCGCTGGCGCAGGCGGCTCATCGGTACGCGCTGTTCCACACGGTCGCCCAGCGGTACGGCCACGGCAGGGGCGGCAGCAGCTTTGGGCGCGGCGGCAGGCATAGCGGCCACGTCTTCTTTCAGCACACGGCCGTCGCGGCCGGAACCTTGCACGCCGGATACGTCCACGCCTTTTTCGGCAGCCAGTTTGGCTGCGGCGGGCATGGCCACGCCTGCTTGTGCGCCTGCAGCTGCCACGTGGCCTGCGGGTTCGGCAGCGGGGGCTTGGGCGGCAGCCGGGGCTGCTTCTGCTGCTTTGGCTTCGGTGTCGATTTTAGCCAACAGCTGGCCGGCAGTAACGGTGGCGCCGTCTTGTTCGATGATTTCCACAATCACACCGGCCTGCTGGGCGGGCAGTTCGAGCACAACTTTATCGGTTTCGAGGTCGATTAGGTTTTCGTCGCGGTTCACATAGTCGCCCACCTTCTTGTGCCAGCTCATCAGGGTGGCTTCGGTAACGCTTTCCGGCAGCGGGGGTACGGTGATTTCGATAATCATGGTTTTATCCTTTAATGAATTGAAAAATAGGTAAATCGTGTTCTGGGGAGGCTACCTAAAAACGGTTGGGCATGTTTCAGGTAGCCTGTTGGCGCTTTAGAGTTTCATCGCGTCTTCAAGCAGGCCATCCAAACCGGCTTTGTGTTTTACGGCATAGCCGACGGCGGGTGAGGCGCTGGCCGGGCGGCTGGCAGTAGTGAGGCGCTGGTTGGTGCCGAGCACTTTTTCCAGACGGTGGCGGATTTGGTACCAAGCGCCTTGGTTTTTCGGCTCTTCCTGCGCCCACATGATTTCGGTGGCGTTCGGGAAGCGTTTGAGCTCGGCGGCCACTTCTTCGTAGGGGAAGGGGTAGAGCTGCTCAACGCGAACGATGGCGATGTCTTTTTCCAAGCCTTTGTCGGCACGGGCTTTGGCCAAATCGTAGTACACCTGGCCGGCACACAGAATCACGCGTTTCACATCTTGGTCGCGACCCTGTATGGTGTCGCCGATAACGAGGCGGAATTCGCCGTCGGTGAAGTTGGCCAGCGGGCTGCAGGCGTCTTTGAGGCGCAGCAGGCGTTTGGACATGAAAATCACCATCGGTTTGCGGTAGGGGCGCAGAATCTGGCGGCGCAGGGCATGGAACATCTGCGATGCTTCAGACATCATCAGCACTTGGATGTTTTCTTCGGCACACAGTTGCAGCCAGCGTTCTACGCGGGCGGAAGAGTGTTCCGGGCCTTGGCCGTCATAGCCGTGCGGCAGAATAACGGTGAGGCCGCACCAGCGTCCCCATTTGGTTTCGCCGGAGGTGATGAATTGGTCGATGGCGATTTGCGCACCGTTGGCGAAGTCGCCGAACTGGGCTTCCCAAATCACTAGGTCTTCCGGTGCGGAGGAGGCGTAGCCATATTCGTAGGCCATTACGGCTTCTTCGTTCAGGATGGAATCGATTACGTTGAAGCGGCCTTGTTTTTCACCGATGTGTTGTAGCGGGATATACACGCCGCCGGTGCGTTCGGCACGGTTTTGGTCGTGCAGCACGGCGTGGCGGTGCGAGAAGGTGCCGCGGCCGGAGTCTTCGCCGGAAATGCGGATATCGTGGCCGGCTTCGAGCAGGCTGGCATAGGCGATGGTTTCGGCCATACCCCAGTCGATAGCTTGTTCGCCGACCGCCATGGCTTTGCGGTTGTCGATGATTTTTCTCACGGTGTTGTGCAGCTTCACATCGGCCGGGATATTAGTGAATTTCTCGGCCAGGCGTTTGATTTCGGCAGCAGGCAGAGCAGTTTTCACCGGAGTGCGCCAGCTGATGGGCTGGTATTTGCTCCAATCCACAGCGTGTTCGCGTTTCTGTTCGGGCAGGATTTCCTGGATGCGGTCGCCTTTATCCATCGCGGCGCGGTAGTCGCTGATGAGTTTTTCGGCTTCTTCCTTGGTGACCACGCCTTCTTTAATCAGCTGCTCGGCATACACGGCGCGGGAGCCGGGGTGTGCGGCCACCTGTTTGTACATCAGGGGCTGGGTCAGCGTAGGATCGTCGCCTTCGTTGTGGCCGAGTTTGCGGTAGCACACCAAATCGATCACGATGTCTTTCTGGAAGGTGGTGCGGTAGTCCAGCGCGATTTGGGCGGCGTGGCACACGGCTTCCGGGTCGTCGCCGTTCACGTGCAGAATCGGCGCGCTCACCATCTTGGCGATGTCGGTGCAATACAGGGTGGAGCGGGTGTCGCGCGGGTCGGAAGTGGTGAAGCCCACTTGGTTGTTGATCACGAAGTGGATGGTGCCGCCGGTGCTGTAGCCGCGGGTTTGCGACATATTGAAGGTGGCTTGGTTTACGCCCAAACCGATGAAGGCAGAGTCGCCGTGGGTAAGGATGGGCAGCACCTGTTTGCGGCCTTCGGCACCGCGGTGGTCTTGGCGGGCGCGTACGGAGCCTTCAATCACAGGATTAGTGATTTCCAAGTGTGAAGGGTTGTAGGCCAAAGACAGATGCACCGGGCCGTGCGGGGTGGGCACGTCGGAGCTGAAGCCCATGTGATATTTCACGTCGCCGCTGGGGAATTTGGCGTCCACTTTGCCTTCGAACTCGTCGAAAATAGCTTGCGGGGCTTTGCCCATGGTGTTTACCAACACGTTCAAGCGGCCGCGGTGTGCCATGCCGATTACGATTTCCTGCACGCCTTTTGCGGTGGAGGCGCGAATTAGGTGGTTTAGTGCGGGCACGGTGCTTTCGCCGCCTTCGAGCGAGAAGCGTTTCTGGCCCACATAGCGGGTGTGCAGATAGCGCTCCATGGTTTCGGCGGCAGTGATTTCTTTCAGGATGAGGCGTTTGGTGTCGGCATTAAATTGCGGGCGGGCGCCGTTGGCTTCCAAACGTGCCTGCAGCCATTCGCGTTCGGCGGTGTCGGGAATGTGCATGTATTCCAATGCCAAGGGGCCGCAGTAGATTTGTTTCAGATGGCGGATGATTTCGGCCAGGGGCAGCTTGGGGCTACCTGAAAGATCGGTGCCGACATGGAAAGGCGTGTTCATGTCGGCATCAGTGAGGCCGTAGGTTTTGGGATCGAGCTCGGGCAGTTGTCTGAGATGGGTGCGGTCGAGCGGGTTGAGGTCGGCGGCGCGGTTGCCCAAGGAGCGGTAGGCGGAAATCAGGCTCAACACGGCCACTTGCTTCTGTATGGCGGCAAAATCCACGCCGCCTGCGGCTGCGCCGCCGCGTTGCTGTGCCAAGTTGGCAAAGGCTTCCTGAATCGGGCGGTGCGCCACATCTTTCGGAGTGTTGCCGGGCATGGCGGCCACTTGGTCGAAATACTGCCGCCATTGGCTATCCACGGAATCAGGGGAGCTCAGATAGGCTTCGTACAAATCTTCAATATACGGGACGTTGGTACCGTATAGGTAGGACAAACTACTTTGTTCTTTCATCATGGCAAGATCCTTATTTAAGGTGAAGGTTTGAAGAGCAGCACGCTTGCTTATCGGGCTGCCTGCCTAAGCAGACAGCCTTTATCCTATCTGCAGCGAATGCCGATTCCGAATCGCCACACGACGGGCGGCTAAAAATGAGTATGGCGATTCGGAATAAGCATTTTCAGGTAGCCTTTTGCCAGCAGCCTGATTGCGCTTGGCGCAGGAAATTGTTTGTTTGGAAATGGGGAGAATGGAGAATCTGACGCGGTGGAATGGCCGGGGAGGAGAATATGCTAAAAACTCGAAGCCCGCTACCTAAAAAGGTTGTTCTTTTTGTCGCTAAGATTCTGGAATCAGCCCGGCCTTTCGTTGAGTTTCAGGGGTTTACCAGGCAGCGGCAGAAATGTTGCTGGAAGTTTGCCAAACGCCGGTATAACGCTGAATAATACGACCCGATATGGGGAACGTCAATAAGAAAAATCCCTTTTGCGGCAGGCTCGGCGGGATGGGTGTGGGCTGGCGGCAGAAGGTGGGTGCTGGAGGGATAGTGAGCTGTTGATAAAACAGGAAAGATGGAAGGAAGAGTCTACCTGAAAACCGGAATGTTAAAGTTGCTTGCGGCGTGTTTGAGTGCCAGCTGCGAGTGGTAAAGAAACAGGCTACCTGAAACTTTGACTTCACAGAAACTCTGCGGTACTTTCAGGTAGCCTTATGTGCTTGAACTTCATTGAAGCTATGCTTTCAGATGGCCTCAAGGGAATGCGGTTCAATCAGTACGTCGGCTGCTGCGGATTTTATCCAATAAGGCTGCACTCTCGGCATCGGCAACAGGGTTTTGGCCGTTGAGTTGGGCGAATAATTCAGGGTCGGGCAGGGCGAGCAGCTTGGTAAATACGGCCAGCTCGGCATCGCTTAGGCGGTCGAATTCGGCGGCCATAAACTGCTTCAGCAGAATATCGAGCTCCAGCAGGCCGCGCCGGGTTTGGAAGCGCAGGCGGCGTTTGGCGGTGTCGTCAAAGGTGGGCATGGCTTATCTGTCGGATTATTTAACTGGGGACAAGGAGACTGGCTGCAGACAATACAGCCAGTACGGCTAGGCAGGCAAGCCCGTACTGGCTGCAGATCATCCGCTATACCACACGTTTGAGCATGATTTCTTTGATCTTGCCGATGGCGCGGGTAGGGTTGAGGTGTTTGGGGCAAACGTCTACGCAGTTCATGATGGTATGGCAGCGGAACAGGCGGTAGGGATCGTTGAGGTTGTCCAAACGTTCGTTGGTAATGGTGTCACGGGTGTCGGCGATGAAGCGGTAGGCATTCAAGAGGCCGGAGGGACCAACGAATTTGTCGGGGTTCCACCAGAAGGAGGGGCAAGCGGTGGAACAGCAGGCGCAGAGGATGCATTCATACAGGCCGTCCAGCTCGGCACGCTCGGCCTGGCTTTGCAGGCGCTCCTGTTGCGGGTCGACAGGGTTGTCGTTGACCACATAGGGTTTGATGGAGTGATATTGCTTGAAGAATTGAGTCATGTCCACGATGAGGTCGCGGATGACGGGCAGGCCGGGCAGGGGGCGCAATACGATGGGCTGCTTGAGGCTGCGGATATCGGTGAGGCAGGCGAGGCCGTTTTTGCCGTTGATGTTCATGCCGTCCGAGCCGCAGATGCCTTCGCGGCAGGAGCGGCGGAAAGAGAGGCTGTCGTCTTTGGCTTTGAGCTTCATGATGGCGTCGAGCAGCTTCACGTCGGTGGGTTCGATTTCGAGCTCGTAGTCCTGCATATAGGGCTTGGCATCGGTATCGGGGTTGTAGCGGTACACTTTGAGGCGGATAGTTTCCATGGGTGTTCCTTCGGTTGGGTGCGGCAGTATTTTCAGGTAGCCTCAATGCGGCATGGGAGGGCTACCTGAAAATTCCAGATAGTTGTTTTTATTCTAGTAAACTCGCTTGGCGGGCTTGATGTATTCCACACTGAGCGGCTGGGTGTGCACGGGCTTGTAGGCCAGGCTGTTGTCGGCGGAGTAGAACAGGCTGTGCTTCATCCAGTTTTCGTCGTCGCGCTCGGGGTGGTCGTCGGAGGCGTGGGCGCCGCGCGATTCTTTGCGGGCTTCGGCAGCAATCATGGTGGCTTTGGCCACTTCCATCATGTTGTCGAGCTCCAGCGCTTCGATGCGGGCAGTGTTCCACACCATGCTCTTGTCGCCGATTTCGGTGTGTTTGTTGCGTTCCACCAGGGCAAGTACTTTATCCACGCCTTCTTTCAGAATGGCGTCGGTGCGGAATACGCCGGCGTGGCGCTGCAGCGTGCGTTGCAGTTCGCCGCGTAGCACGTCCACATTTTCACCGCCGGTTTGGCTGTTCAGCCGTGCCAGGCGTTGCTCGGTGAGCGCACCGGCGTTTTCGGGCAGCGGTTTGATGTCGGGGTGCTGCTTGATGAACTCAATCATGCTGTCGCCGGCAGATTTGCCGAACACCACCAAGTCGAGCAGGGAGTTGGTACCGAGGCGGTTGGCACCGTGCACCGAGGCGCAGGCGCATTCGCCGGCAGCATACAGGCCGGGCACCACGGCTTCAGGGTTGCCGTCTTTCGGTGCAACCACTTCGCCTAAGTAGTTGGTGGGAATGCCGCCCATCATGTAGTGCACGGTGGGCACCACGGGAATCGGGTCTTTAATCGGATCGACACCGGCAAAGTTGATGGAAATTTCGCGGATACCGGGCAGTTTGGACATGATTTTTTCTGCACCGATATGGTCGATTTTCAACAAAACGTGGTCTTTGTTTTTGCCGCAGCCTCGCCCTTCCAGAATTTCCAGCGACATGGCGCGGGATACGACGTCACGCGAAGCGAGGTCTTTCACGGTGGGGGCGTAGCGCTCCATGAAGCGTTCGCCGTCGGCATTGAGCAGAATACCACCTTCACCGCGCACGCCTTCGGTAATCAGCACGCCCGCACCGGCTACGCCGGTGGGGTGGAACTGCCAAAATTCCATGTCTTCCAGGGGGATACCGGCACGGGCGCAGATGCCCAGGCCGTCGCCGGTATTCATGAAAGCGTTGGTGGAGGAGGCATAGATGCGGCCGGCGCCGCCGGTGGCAAACAGGATGGTTTTTGCGTGGAAGATATACACATCGCCGCTTTCCATTTCCATGGCCGTGATGCCTACGGCATCGCCTTCCTCATTGCGGATAAGGTCGAGCGCGGTCCATTCCACGAAGAATTGGGTATTGGCGCGCACGTTTTGCTGATAGAGCGTGTGCAGCATAGCATGGCCGGTGCGGTCGGCCACGGCACAGGCGCGTTCTACGGCGCGTTTGCCGAACTCGGCAGTATGGCCGCCGAAGGGGCGCTGGTAGATTTTGCCGCTTTCCACACGGTCGAACGGCATACCCATGTGTTCCAGCTCAATCACGGCTTCAGGCGCGCGGCGACACATGAATTCGATGGCGTCTTGGTCGCCGAGCCAGTCGGAGCCTTTCACGGTGTCGTACATATGCCAATCCCAGCGGTCTTCCTGCACGTTGCCCAGCGAGGCGGAAATGCCGCCCTGCGCGGCCACGGTGTGGGAGCGGGTGGGGAATACTTTGGAGAGCACGGCAGTGTTGAGGCCGGCTTTGGAGAGTTGCAGCGCCGCACGCAGGCCGGCACCGCCGCCGCCAACGATAACGGCATCAAATTTTCGGATAGGATAAGTCATCTTGTTCAACCCCAAATCACTTTAACCGAGTAAACCATGCAGCCTGCCAGCCAAACGATGGTGGCTACCTGAAGGAACAGGCGCAGGCCGAACGGCTTGATGTAGTCCATCCACAAATCGCGGATGCCCACCCAGGCATGCAGGAACAGCGCGATGAAGCTGATTTGGGTAAACACTTTCACCCAAGTTTGGCCAAAAAATGCCTGCCATGCGGCGTAATCGCCCGGCAGCGCGAGTAGGAATACAATCAGCGCGACGGTGTAAATCAGCATCAGTACAGCGGTGGCGCGCTGCATAATCCAATCGCGCAGGCCGTAGTGCGCGCCGGTAAGTTTGCGGTCTACCATAGCCATACTCCCAAAATTGCGGTGCAGATCAAAGCCAGCGCCATCACGGTTTTGGCGGTGGTGCGGGCAGTGTTCAGCGCCAGGCCTTTGTGCGCATCCAAAAACAGGAAGCGGATACCGGCAAAGAAGTGGTGCAGATAAGCCCACAGCAGCCCGATTAGGCCGATTTTCACCAGCGGATGGGTCACGAAGGCGCGATAAGATTTAAAGGCGGCGGCATTATCCAGCGTGCCGGCAAGCAGCCACAACAGAAGCGGCAGGCTGATAAACAACAGCACGCCGCTGATGCGGTGCAGAATGGAAACAATCCCCGGAATCGGCAGCCGGATGCTGATGATGTCCAGGAATATCGGTCTGTTAGTCGTTCGCATGGCGAAACTTCCTCAGATTGGCAATATCCCAAGCCGGCCGTAGCCGGCACTCAAAACCAAAAGCCGCCTGCGTATGCTTGAAAACATTTTCAGGTAGCCTTTATCGGGCAGGGCGCGGCAACCGAAAGCCGGCCGCGCTTACCCAGCCATAAATCATATAGCAGCCTTTGCTTTAAATCAACTTAACATAGCGAACATCAAAAAGGGTGATTGTGTGCTAAAAGGATTTTAGTTAATTGTCAGATAAATAATCAGGTTGTTTGATAGCGCGTTTGCCCTTGTTCTTAATATAAAATAACGGAAAAGCGCCACAAATATGCCAACTTTAATGTATCATAACGTGCTTTTATGCGCTGCCTCAGGCTACCTGAAAAATCTGTGGCAGCATTGCACACTTTAATATTCATCCTCTCTCCACTACATCAAGCCATGACCCACACCAACACAGCTAAAGCCCCCATCCGTGTAGCCGTAACCGGCGCTGCCGGCCAGATTGCCTACTCATTATTATTCCGCATTGCCGCCGGCGATATGCTCGGCGCAGACCAGCCCGTTATCTTGCAGCTGCTCGATTTGCCGCAGGCGCAGCAGGCTGTGCAGGGCGTGATTATGGAACTGCACGACTGCGCCTTCCCGCTGTTGGCCGATGCATTTGCCACCAGCGATCCTGAAGCCGCGTTTCAAGATGCGGAAATCGCCATTTTGGTTGGCGCCCGCCCGCGCAGCAAAGGTATGGAACGCGCCGACCTGCTGCATGCCAATGCCAATATCTTCACCGCGCAAGGCGCCGCGTTGAATAAGGTGGCCAGCTGCAACGTGAAAGTGCTTGTGGTGGGCAACCCCGCCAACACCAACGCCTATATCGCCATGAAATCCGCGCCCGACCTGCCCGCGCGCAATTTCACCGCCATGCTGCGCCTCGACCACAACCGCGCCCTCAACCAAATCGCCCTCAAAATCGGCCATTCTGTTAACAACATCAACCAATTATGCGTATGGGGTAACCACAGCCCCAGCATGTATGCCGACTACCGCTTTGCCACCGTAAACGGCCAAAGCGTACAAGAGCTGATTAACGATGCACAATGGAACCCCGAACACTTCCTGCCCACCGTGGCCCAACGCGGCGCCGCTATCATTGAAGCACGCGGCCTCTCTTCCGCTGCTTCCGCCGCCAACGCCGCCATCGAACACATCCGCGACTGGGTGCTCGGCAGCAACGGCCGCTGGGTCACCATGGGCGTGCCGTCAGACGGTGCCTACGGTATCCCCGAAGGCCTTATCTTCGGCCTGCCCGTGGTGTGCGAAAATGGTGAATACCGCGTGATTAAAGACTTGCCAATCGACGACTTCAGCCGTGAACGTATCGGCATCACACTAAAAGAATTGGAAGACGAACGCGCGGCGGTGGCGCATTTGCTGTAACGCAGACGTAGGAGGCAGAAATTTTCAGGTAGCCTTTTGTGTGTAAGAGGCTACCTGAAAATCGATCAGCAAAGAAATTGGAAAAGGCTACCTGAAAACTTGGATTACAGTTTTCAGGTAGCCTTTACTTTATACAGAAAGACGCCGCTTAATCGTGTACCTTCAGCAATTCCACTTCAAAAATCAAAGTGGCGTTCGGCGGAATCACGCCGCCGGCGCCGCGTGCACCGTAGCCCATTTCCGGTGGAATGGTGAGCTTGCGTTTGCCGCCTTCGCGCATGCCGCCGAAGCCTTCGTCCCAGCCTCGGATGACTTGGCCTACGCCCAGGATGATGGTGAGCGGTTGGCCGCGGTCGAGGCTGGAGTCGAATTTGCTGCCGTTGGTGAGGTAGCCGCTGTAGTGTACGGAAATCCGTTTGCCTTTTTCGGCGGTTTTGCCGCTGCCGGTTTCGATGTCTTCAATAATCAGATTGCTCATGATGTTTCCTTAAGTGAGGGGATGGAGGGAGAGGCTACCTGAAACATAAGCGCTTCGGTTTCACTCTAACTGCATTGAGGCTTAGGCTTTCAGGTAGCCTGCTGATGCGGGCAGCATTCTCAAGCATAAAATGCAGTTCGGCAACTGTTTTGCCGCCTTGCCGCATGATATTTCCACGCTGCCGTTTTTTCCGCGCGGCAATTGGACTAGAATACCAACTTTCCAACCACCCGCCCAATAATCCATCATGACCACCATTCCGTTGAAAAAAATCTATTCCGGCAAAGTGCGCGATTTGTATGAAATCGACAGCCGCAGCATGCTCATCGTTGCCTCCGACCGTCTCTCCGCTTTCGATGTGATCTTGAACGAGCCCATTCCCGGCAAAGGCGAAATCCTCACTCAGATTTCCAATTTCTGGTTTGGCAAGCTCTCGCACATCATGCCCAACCACTTCACCGGCCAAACCGTATACGACGTTTTGCCGCATGATGTGGCCGCTGCGCTGGAAAAACGCGCCGTGGTGGCCAAACGGCTCGAACCGCTGAAAATCGAAGCCATCGTGCGCGGTTATTTGGCCGGCAGCGGCTGGAAAGAATACCGCCAAACCGGCGCCGTGTGCGGCATCAGGCTACCTGAAAACCTGCGCGAAGCCGAGCAGCTGCCCGAAATCATCTTCACCCCGTCCACCAAAGCCGCAGTGGGCAACCACGATATCAACATCGGCTTTGACGAGTGCGCCCGCCTCATCGGCCGGGAGCTGGCCGAAGAAGTGCGCCGCAAAGCCATTGCCCTCTATAGCGAAGCCGCCGAATACGCCCGCACACGCGGCATCATCATCTGCGACACCAAATTCGAATTCGGCCTGGATGAAAACGGCACGCTCACCCTGATGGACGAAGTGCTCACTCCCGATTCCAGCCGCTTTTGGCCGGCCGACCAATACCAAGCCGGCAGCAACCCGCCTTCGTTCGACAAGCAATTCATCCGCGACTGGCTCGAACAAAGCGGCTGGAACAAACAGCCTCCCGCCCCTGCCGTACCTGCCGAAGTTATTGAAAAAACCTTGGCCAAATACCGTGAGGCTTTGGAATTGCTCACCAAGTAATCCGCTTTTCAGGTAGCCTCAAACATAATCAAGGCTACCTGAACAATCCATCCTGCTATTCAAACTAATATTTGCCACTATGCCTACCCGCAAACAAGCAGCCCTGCAAGTTGCCGCCAAAATCAAACAGGGCAAAACCGCCCGCCTGAAAGAATGGCAGGCGGTATCCGCCCGACAGCAGTTTGCCAACGAATACACCGTAGCCGCCCGCCTCGGCGAACCCGCGTTTACCGAAGAGCAGGCCGAGATGGTGGCGGCGTTGTTTGGTAAGTAAGCTGCGTGGTGTTGTAACCATCAAAAGGCTACCTGAAATCTTTCAGGTAGCCTTTTTGGTGCAGCAAGTAGAGCTCAGTGTGCGTTAAATTGCCGTGTATTGCCTGCAGCTTGCCGCTTGGTATCGAAAGTTAATCTAATCCGTTATAATCCGCCGCTTTTCGGTTTTTAAAAAAGGAAATAACAATGAAAGACACACCACAATACTACGGCACCCTCAGCCGTTTTTTCCATTGGCTGATGGCGGCCATGTTTGCCTTTATGCTGTGCACGGCGGCCATGTGGAATATCAACGAAAAATACTACAGCCTGATGGGCTACCACAAATCAGTGGGCTTCCTGCTGCTGGTTTTGGTGGCTTTGCGCCTGGTTTGGGCACTGGCTAATTGGCATAATCGCCCGCACGGCAGCTTGGCGGTGAAGCTGGGGCATGCCGCGCTGTATGTGCTGATGACGGCGGTGCCGACAGTGGCGATGATTCGCCAATACGGCTCTGCACGCGGCGATTTGGAAGTGTTCGGCATCACGGTGATGCATAAAATCGAGCAGCCTATCGAGTGGATGACGCAGCTGGGCAATGCGGCGCACGGCAAACTGGCGTATCTGCTGTTTGTGCTGGCCTTCGGGCACATCGCCATGGCGGTGCTGCACCAGCTGCGCGGCGAGAAGATTATCAATCGGATGGCCGGCAAATAAACGGCTGAATTGGCCGGCTTAAGCCGGCGTTGAAAAGCAACAAAAGGCTACCTGAAAATTGCGGTTGAAGATTTTCAGGTAGCCTTTTTGTTTGATGGCTGCAATGGATCAGTTTTGAGATTGGGCTTCTTCTTCGGCTTTGAGTTGGCGGAGGTAGTCTTTGGCGGCGGCTTGTTCGGCTTCGTTGCCGTAGCGGATGTGTTTCAGGGCGCGGCGGTGGGCGGCTTGTTGTTGGGCGGCGGCAATTTGTTGCTGGCGGAAGCTGTCGTGATTGCTGGGCACGGTGCGCTGGTTTTGCCGGGCTTGGGCGCCGGCCATGGCGCGGGCGATGAGGTCGGCCGGGTTGAAGGCGGGTGTGGTGGGATTATTTGGTTTGGCAGGGGTTGCTGCCGGCTGGGTAGGCAGGGGAGTTTGGGCGGCTGCTTGCACGGCGGCGGCTCGTTGGGCAAGGTGGGCTTGGCGTTCGGCAGCAGCACGCTGTTGGCGCTGCTCGCGGTGTTGGAAGCGTTGTTTGGCGTGTGCGGCAGCGGCGCGGCGGGCTTGTTCCGGTTGGGCTTGGGCGCCGGCGCGGGGCAATACGGTATCGGGTACGGGCTGCATTTCGATGCAGTCTACGGGGCAGGGCGGCAGGCAAAGGCTGCAGCCGGTGCATTCGTCGGTCAGCACGGTGTGCATGAGTTTGGAGGCACCGAGGATGGCATCGACGGGGCAGGCTTTGATGCAGGCGGTGCAGCCGATGCAGGCGGCTTCGTCGATATAGGCTAGGGCTTTTACAGCGGCTTTTTCGGGCTGGGCTAGGGGCAGCGGCGGGGTGTGCAGCAGCTCGGCGAGTTCGTGCAGCACGATGTCACCGCCGGGCGGACAGAGGTTGATGGGGGCTTGGCCTTGGGCGATGGCTTGGGCATAGGGGGCGCAGCCGTCGTAGCCGCATTGGCGGCATTGGGTTTGCGGCAGGAGGGCTTCGATTTGGCTGGCGGTGGACATGGTGGTGTGGCAGTTGGGTTTTATTATGGGTTGGGTGCAGTTTAATTTTTGAATACGGTATTGGCTTGCTTTGCTGTATGCATTGGCTGCGCAGGCTGCTTGGATTGAACGTTAATCTGCTTTATTCTAACACGTGGTTTTAAGCTCAAAGGCTACCTGAAAATCAGTTGGGCGATTTTCAGGTAGCCTTTTGGCTGGATTTGGGATGAGATTACAGTTCGAAGTCACCCAAGTCGTCGGCGCTGACTTCGGCGTCGATTTGGCCGATGAGGTAGGAGGAGATTTCCACTTCCTGCGGGGCTACCTGAACGTTGTCGGAAGAGAGCCAGGCATTGATCCAGGGGATGGGGTTTTGCGTGGCGGCGGGGAAGGCGGCGTTCAGACCGACGGCCATCATGCGGTGGTTGGTGATGTATTCCACATATTGGCACAGGATGTCTTTGTTCAGGCCGATCATGCTGCCGTCTTTGAAGAGGTATTCCGCCCACTCTTTTTCTTGCTCGGCGGCTTTTTTGAAGAGCTCGAAGCAGTCGTTTTCCAGCTCGGCAGCGATTTCGGCCATTTCGGGGTCGTCGGTGCCGCTGCGCATGAGGTTGAGCATGTGCTGGGTGCTGGTGAGGTGCAGGGCTTCGTCGCGGGCGATGAGTTTGATGATTTTGGCGTTGCCTTCCATCAGCTCGCGTTCGGCAAAGGCGAAGGAGCAAGCGAAGGAAACGTAAAAGCGGATGGCTTCGAGCACATTGACGCACATCAGGCAGAGGTAGAGCTTTTTCTTCAAATCGCGCAGGCTCACCACGATGGTTTTGCCGTTTACGCGGTGTTCGCCTTCGCCCAGCAGGTTGTAATACTGGGTGTATTCGATGAGGTCGTCGTAGTAGCAGGCGATATCTTCGGCGCGGGCGATGATGTATTCGTTTTGCACGATGTCGTCGAACACGATGGAGGGATCGTTGACGATGTTGCGGATGATGTGGGTGTAGCTGCGTGAGTGGATGGTTTCGCTGAAGCTCCAGGTTTCAATCCAAGTTTCGAGCTCGGGAATAGACACCAAGGGCAGCAGGGCAACGTTGGGGCTGCGGCCTTGGATGGAATCGAGCAGGGTTTGGTATTTGAGGTTGCTGATGAAGATGTGTTTTTCGTGGTCGGGCAGGTTGGCGTAGTCGATGCGGTCGCGCGATACGTCGATCTCTTCCGGCCGCCAGAAGAAGGAAAGCTGTTTTTCAATCAGTTTTTCAAAAACTTCGTATTTCTGTTGGTCGTAGCGGGCAACGTTGACGGGCTGGCCGAAAAACATTGGTTCTTTGAGGGCGTCGTTTTTTTCCTTGCTGAAGGTGCTGTAGGACATGACGAGGTGTTCGCAGGACATAGCGGGATCTCTTTTACAATGTGATTGGGGAAGGATATAGGGCTTCAGGCTACCTGAAAATAATATAGCGGGTTAGGTACGGTTTTTGGCACGTTGGTGTTCCATGCAATACAGTTTACCGTGAAAACGTTTGGAATATTTTTGGCAATATTGAACCACTGCCGGGGTAAGCTTCTTATCGCAGCCTGGGTGGTTGCAATGGATTTGCTCTGTTTCTGTTTGCTCGGCTTGGGTGTTGCTTATTTTGTCGGTTGTGTTGCTCTGCTGATGTTCGCAGCAATACAGTTTGCCGCCGAAACGGCTGCTGTGTTTTTGGCAATATTGAATGACTGCCTGGCTGAGTTTTTCATGACAGCCTGAGTGTGCGCAGTATTCATCATGTCCGGTTTCGGTTTCGGATTCGGGGCTGGCGGGGGGTGCTTTTTGTTGTAAGGCTGCCTGCTGGTGCTCGCGACAGTATATTTTGCCGCTGAAGCGTTCATGGTTATGCAGGCATAGCAATGCTTCATTTTCGCTGATGGCCTGCCCGCAGGTGTGGCAGTTTGTCAATAAGGGTTTGATGGAGTTGGGCAGATATTCCAATAGCCCTTCCGGTTTGTGTTCTGCCGCAATGCGCCGCCCCCATTCGTGAATGGTTTCGTTGTTGATTAACAGGGCATCAAACATATGGTTGAGAACGAAGCCGACGCCTACTCTATTTTCGCCGAATTGCTCGTGCCATTGCCTGATAGCATCGGCTTTGATGACGCAGGAAGTATCAAAATCTTTGCTATCTGGCCTGCGGATAATGGACTGCGGCGACACAAGAACGGCATGGTGTACTTCCAGCGGGCGACCGGTTTTCATTTTTACGCCGATACGATCGAACAGTTTCAATAGGATTCGTTCGTGCCGTTTACTTTGTTCGATAGGGGATGGAATACCTTGTTTTTTCCAGCGTGACTGGGTTGTAAACTCTCCCAATTCATTGATGGATATATCGGCATTAAAATTTTTTGTTTCAAGCAAAAAGGCAAATACACGATTAATTAATAAATGATCAATTTGAGCAGTTTCCCCATCAACCTCTATTCGAAGATCATGTAGAACTATATAATATTCACTATCTCCGAGATAGTTATCTATATAGTAGGCCGCACTACGTTCTCCTTGTATCCCTTTCCAACGCCTATCAATTTCTTTATCTAAGTCTTTACGCTGACGTGTGTTGAGAGGAAGATTTTTTAAATCTTCCAGCAACTTTAATTTTTTGCTTTTATCGTCGGCAGATTTAATCAGCATGATGTGGATGTGGAAAAAGGGTTTTCAGGTAGCCTGTTGGGCTGAAATCAACAAGGAGTAATAGGCTACCTGAAAATAAACTCCTTTTTCAGGTAGCCTTGCTATCACAGGCTAAATCTTACAAGCTCCACCGGCGCAGCCGTCGTCCTGAATATCGCTCTGCGTATCGTCTGCACCGTCGCGGGTGTGGTGATAGTAGAGGGTTTTCAGACCGAATTTGTAGGCGGTGAGCAGGTCTTTGAGCATCTGCTTCATGGGTACGCGGCCGCCATCGAAGCGTTTCGGGTCGTAACTGGTGTTGGCGGAAATGGCTTGATCGACGAATTTCTGCATGATGCCGACCAATTTCAGGTAGCCGTCATTGCCGCCCATCTGCCACAGGGTTTCGTATTGGTTTTTCAAGCGCTCGAATTCGGGCACGACTTGTTTGAGGATGCCGTCTTTGGAGGCTTTTACCGTTACCAGGCCGCGCGGGGGCTCGATGCCGTTGGTGGCGTTGGCGATTTGCGAGCTGGTTTCGCTGGGCATGAGTGCGGTGAGGGTGGAGTTACGCAGGCCGTGCTGGATGATGTCGGCACGCAGCTTTTCCCAATCGTAGTGCAGGGGCTCACTGCAGATGCTGTCGAGGTCTTTTTTGTAGGTGTCGATAGGCAGTATGCCTTTGGCATACACGGTTTGGCCGAACAGGGGGCAGGCGCCGTATTCTTTGGCCAGCTGCACGGAAGCTTTGAGCAGGTAGTATTGCATGGCTTCGAAGGTGCGGTGGGTAAGGGCGAGGGCGGAATCGTTGCTGTAGCGCACGCTGTGTTTGGCCAGGTAATAGGCGTAGTTGATCACGCCGATGCCGAGGGTGCGGCGGTTCATGGTGGCTTTGCGGGCGGCGGGGATGGGGTAGTCTTGGTAGTCGAGCAGGGCATCGAGCGCGCGCACGGCGAGGTCGGAAAGGTTTTCCAGCTCGTCTAAGTTTTCCAATGCGCCGAGGTTGAAGGCGGACAGGGTGCAGAGGGCGATTTCGCCGTTTTCGTCGTTGATGTCGTTTAACGGCTTGGTGGGCAGAGCGATTTCCAAGCATAGGTTGGACTGGCGCACGGGAGCTACGGCGGGATCAAACGGGCTGTGGGTATTGCTGTGGTCTACGTTGTGGATGTAGATGCGGCCGGTGCCGGCACGTTCCTGCATCAGGGTGGAGAACAGCTCGGTAGCGGGCACCACGCGTTTGCGGATGGCCGGGTCTTGCTCATACTGCACATATAGGCGCTCGAATTCGTCTTGGTCGGCGAAGAAGGCGTCGTACAGGCCGGGTACTTCGTTGGGCGAGAACAGGGTGATGTTGCCGCCTTTGATCAGGCGGGTGTAGAGCAGGCGGTTAATTTGTACGCCGTAGTCGAGCTGGCGCACACGGTTGTCTTCCACGCCGCGGTTGTTTTTCAATACCAACAGGCTTTCCACTTCGATGTGCCACAGCGGGTAGAACAGGGTGGCCGCACCGCCGCGCACGCCGCCTTGCGAGCAGGATTTAACGGCGGCTTGGAACATTTTGAAAAACGGAATGCAGCCGGTGTGCTGGGCTTCGCCGCCACGGATTTCGCTGCCCAGGCCGCGGATGCGGCCGGCGTTGATGCCGATGCCGGCACGTTGGGAAACGTATTTCACAATCGCGCTGGTGGTGGCGTTGATGGAATCCAAGCTGTCGTCGCACTCGATCAGCACGCAGCTGGAGAATTGGCGCGTGGGGGTGCGCACGCCGCTCATGATGGGGGTGGGCAGCGAGATTTTGAACAGGGAAACCGCGTCGTAGAAGCGTTTGACGTAATCCAAGCGGGTGGCTTTGGGATATTTGGCAAACAGGCACATGGCCACCAAGATGTAGAGGAACTGCGGGGTTTCGTAGATTTGGCGGGTGACGCGGTTTTGCACCAGATATTTGCCTTCCAGCTGCTTCACGGCGGCATAGGAGAAGGTCATGTCGCGGGCGTGGTCGATATAGTCGTTGATTTCGTCGAACTCTTCGCGGCTGTAGTCTTCGAGGAT
Organism: Eikenella sp.; assembly: GCF_057315495.1. NCBI lineage: Bacteria > Pseudomonadati > Pseudomonadota > Betaproteobacteria > Neisseriales > Neisseriaceae > Eikenella > Eikenella sp. Next base: position 52,511 of record NZ_DBHKXY010000028.1, on the reverse strand, counting down.
GTGGCGGTCGTATTTGCCTTCGGCGGTCAGCTTGCTGACGTGGTCAAACAGGTGCGGCGGCTCAAACTCGCCATAGGCGATTTTGCGCAGGTGGAAAATGGCGAGGCGGGCAGCCAGGTATTGGTAGTCGGGCGTGTCTTCGGAAATCAGGTCGGCAGCAGCTTTGATGATGGTTTCGTGGATATCGTCGGTACGTATGCCGTTGTAAAACTGGATATGGGATTTAAGCTCGACTTGCGACACGGATACGTTGTCGAGGCCTTGCGCCGCCCAAGTAACAACGCGGTGGATTTTATCGAGGTCGATCGGCTCCAAACGGCCGTCGCGCTTGGTAACTTTGAGATTAACGGTATCGTTCATTTTCCCATCCTGATTTTGAGTAGGCAACACAAGATAATGTGTTTGGCGAGTGAAACTCGCACAATATAATGTATTTCAATGGCAAAAAAAAGGTGGCAAAATGTAAGGCTTTGTGGCTGGGTGGTGTATGGATTTCTAAACCAATCACTTACAACCAGCAAAAATAAATTTATTAAAGTCGGTAGAGCGATTGCTTGAGTGAGGGGCGCAACAGGGTGGAGAGGCTACCTGAAACCTGGTCTTGTGATAAATACGGTGCCAATTTCAGGTAGCCTTTTCATTGGCTGATCTTGAGCAATCAGGCAAACAACGCTGTTTCCAACAATGGGACACAGCGTTGTTTGCTTAGTATAGCCATTGGCTGTCGCCAAACAATTATGCAAATAAACTTCCCTGCATGGATGCTTGAGAGCGCCACCGCATCAACTTAAGGGAAAGACAGCAGCCTATCCACGTTTTGCTCGGTGGCTGCAGCTACTTCCTGCATGCTGATGCCGCGCAAGGCCGCTACTGTTTCTGCCACCTGCCGTACATTGGCGGGCGTGTTTTCTCCCATACCGGCTATCGGCGTAAACGGGCTGTCGGTTTCCAGCACCAAGTGTTCCAGCGGCAGCTCTGCTGCGGCGGTGCGCACTTTGCGGGCATTCGGGTTGAGCACCAGCGTGCCGATGCCGATAAGCAGGCCGCAGCGGATAAAGGCATGTGCTTCTTCGAGGCTACCTGAAAACGCATGGGCAATGCCGCCGCTGCGGAAACCGCTGTGCTTGAGCGCGGCAACCACATCGGCAGCGGCGCGCACATGGTGCAGCAGCACAGGTCGGCCGAATTGCTGTGCCAAGTCGAGCTGGGCGAGCAGGGCAGTGGTTTGTGCGGCTCGGGTCTGCTTGCGATCGCCATAGTAATCCAGCCCGATTTCGCCCACCAGCAGCCCCGGCTGCGCTTGCAGGCGATCGGCGATACGGCTAATTAAACCGGGTTGGAAGCTTTCGGCAAACCACGGGTGCAGACCAAGCGCGCCATAATATGCCGGCAGGGCGTGTAGTCGGCAGGCGGCATCGAAATCCGCTTCGGTTACCGCCGGCACAATAAAACGCTGCACTCCTGCGGCATGGGCTGCAGTAGTGATTTCAGGTAGCCGGCGGGCAAGCGCGGAGTCGGCAAGGTGGCAGTGGGTGTCGGTGAGCATGGTGGGAAACAGGAAACAGGTACGGCAGTATAGCGCAGTTTGTGGGATGCAGAGGCTACCTGAAAATCGGTTTAGGTTTTCAGGTAGCCTCAAACACATAGATTAAGCAGGCATCCTCAGCTATACCATGCTGCAAATGGCTGGCTGGATGTTGGCTGCGTAGCAAGCTGCATGAGCTCGTGTTAGATTTGTTGAGGATGAATTTTCAGGTAGCCTTCACGCTTGCGAGGGCTACCTGAAAACTAGCCATACAGGGGAAACAAAATCCGCCAAACTTGAGCAGGTTGGCGGATTGGGCATGGCTTATTGTTTCACGGTGAGGTTTTTCAGCAGGGCATCCAGCTCGGGGAGGGAGGCGGTGCCGCTGGTGGCGCAGACGGTGTAGAGGTTTTGGGCATACACGGCCACGCAGCTTTCGTTGAGCGCGTTATCGTCTTGTCCGTGGCTGAAGCGGTAGCCCATGCGCTGGTCGGCCGGGATATCCACAGCGGTGTCTTGCAGGCCTTGGTCGGCTTTCAGGCTTTCGCTCAGTTTGGCGAAGTAGGCTTCGGCCGGCTGTTTTGGGGCACCGAAGTTGCTGATGGTGATGGCGATGTCTTGGTCGGCGTCGTATTGCAGCAGGCTGATTTTATTGCTGTCGGTGCTGTCGACATATTGGGCGGCTTCGGCTGATTTGTCTTCAAAATGGCCGTTTACGGTGAGGCTGATAACGCCGTCTTCAGTAGCCAGGGTTTGGCTGGGATTTTGTGCGGCGGCAGATGCTGCAGCGGTTGCGGACGCAGCGGCCACTTCGCTGGCGCTGGGGGCAACTACGGAGGTTTCGGCCTGTTGGTTGCAGCCGGCTAACAAGAGGCTACCTGAAAGGGCAAGCAGGAGGAGGGATGTGTGGGAGCGGTTCATAGGTTTTCCTTGGAGTCAGTAAACGTAAACGGAGCGCAGTATAGCAAAACGGGCTGTGTGGCGCAGCGGGTTTGCAGGATTTTGCGCGGCCTAGGAATGGTCGGTGCGTTCCAGCCCGGCTACGGTACGGGTAAATTCGGCCACGTCTTTAAAGCTTTTATACACGGAGGCGAAGCGCACATAGGCTACTTGGTCGAGCTTGGCAAGCCGTTCCATCACCAGTTCGCCAATCAGGCGGGAGGGCACTTCTTTGCTGCCGGTTTTATACAGGCACTCTTCGATTTCGTGCACGGTGTGTTCGATGGCTTCGGCAGAAATAGGGCGTTTGTGCAGGGCGCGTTGCAGGCTGGTTTGCAGTTTGAGCGGATCGAACATAACGCGCTCGCCGTTGTTTTTGATAATCTGCGGCATCCGCAGCTCTACGGTTTCGTAGGTGCTGAAGCGGCGGTCGCAGGCCGCACAACGGCGGCGGCGGCGGATGCTGTTTTGTTCTTCCAGCAGGCGGGAGTCGATTACCTGGGTGTTGTTATGGTGGCAGAAGGGGCATTTCATAGGTTGGGGGTTAATATTTTATATAACAGTAGTTTGCTGTGGGTATTGTACTCTAACCGCAGGGCTTAGCCAAAGTGCTAATTTTTCCTGTGGCGTTGGTTTGCTTGGTATGCAGCCATCATTGCTGTGGCCATCCCTAAAGTGCAGCGGCAAACGCTATAGTTCAGAATAAAACACAGCCTGAAAACTGCGGTGTTTTCAGGCTGTGTGCTGGGCAGTTTACGCTTCTTTCTGCTCGGTCTGCTTCTGGCGCAAGCGCAGGTGCAGTTCGCGCAGTTGGAGTTCGTCCACATGGTTGGGGGCATCCACCAGCAGGTCTTGCGCGCGTTGAGTTTTCGGGAAGGCAATCACATCGCGGATGGATTCGGCTTGCGCCATCAAGGCCACCAAACGGTCGAGGCCGAATGCTAAACCGCCATGCGGTGGCGCGCCGAATTTCAGGTTGTCCAACAGGAAGCCGAATTTTTCTTGCTGCTCTTCGGGCGTAATTTTCAGTGCGGCGAACACTTTTTCCTGAATGTCGGCACGGTGGATACGGATGGAGCCGCCGCCGATTTCCCAGCCATTCAATACCATGTCGTAGGCGCGGGCCAGGCAGTTTTCAGGGTCGGATTCCATCAGGTCTTCGTGGCCGGGTTTGGGTGAGGTGAACGGATGGTGCATGGCGGCCCAGCGGTCGTTTTCCTCGTCGTATTCGAACATGGGGAAATCCACCACCCACAGCGGTTTCCATTCGTCTACAAAGTAGCCGTTTTCTGCGCCGTGCTCTTTGCCGATTTTAATCCTCAATGCGCCGATGGCTTCGTTCACCACTTTGGCTTTGTCTGCGCCGAAGAAGATGATGTCGCCGTTTTGCGCGCCGGTGTGTTTGATGATTTCCTGCAGGCTGCTTTCAGACAAGAATTTGACGATGGGCGATTGCAAACCGCTGTTTTCGCCGTTGCTCAAATTGCTTACATCGTTCACTTTGATGTAGGCCAAGCCTTTCGCGCCGTAGATGCCGACAAATTGGGTGTATTCGTCGATTTCCTTGCGGCTCAGTTTCGCGCCGTTGGGCACACGCAGAGCCACCACGCGGCCGCCTTTCATATCGGCAGCGCCACGGAACACTTTGAACTCTTCCGTTTTCATCAAATCGGTCAGCTCGGTGAATTTCAGGCTGATGCGCATATCAGGCTTGTCGGAGCCGTAGTAGAACATGGCTTCGGAATAGGGCATGCGCGGGAAATCGCCCAGTTCCACGCCCAAAGCTTCTTTGAATACCTGTTTGGCCATGCCTTCGGTGATGTCCATGATTTCATCCTCGTTCAAGAACGAGGTTTCCAAGTCGATTTGGGTAAATTCAGGCTGGCGGTCGGCACGCAAATCTTCGTCGCGGAAGCATTTGGTGATTTGGTAGTAGCGGTCGAAACCGGCCACCATCAGCAATTGTTTGAATAACTGCGGCGACTGAGGCAGCGCGAAGAATTCGCCCGGATGCACACGGCTCGGCACGAGGTAGTCGCGCGCGCCTTCAGGGGTGGAGCGGGTTAGCATCGGCGTTTCGATGTCGATGAAGCCTTGTGTGTCCAAATAACGGCGCACACCCATGGCTACCTGATAACGCAGGCGCAGGTTGCGCTGCATCACGGGGCGGCGCAGGTCGATGACGCGGTTTTGCAGGCGCACGGTTTCGCTGATGTTTTCGTCGTCAATCATGAACGGCGGCGTAGCGGCGGGGTTCAGGATTTCGATTTCCTTGGCCAAGATTTCGATTTTGCCAGACACCATTTTGTCGTTGGTGGTGCCTTCGGGGCGGTTGCGCACGCGGCCGGTGATACTCAAAACGTATTCGTTGCGGGCAGAATCGGCCAGCTTGAACGCTTCGGGCGTGTCGGGGTCGATGACGACTTGGACGATGCCTTCGCGGTCGCGCAGGTCGATAAAAATCACGCCGCCGTGGTCGCGCCGGCGGTGCACCCAGCCTTTGACGGTTACGGTTTGGTCTAAGTATTGCTCGCTGATTAAGCCGCAGTAGTTGGTACGCATTTCGGTGTTTCCTGAAAAGTGTTTTATTAAACGATAAAGGGTAATTGTAAAGGTTTGTGGGGTTTTCAGGTAGCCTTCGTGGCTACCTGAAAATTTTGCTTATGCTATTTTTGAGCATATAGATACATGGAAGCAGCAATAGAAAGTGCCGCAATGGTTTTAGCAAGAAATGAAAATAGTATCTGCCTGCTTTTTTTGTCGTTAGGGAAAATATTCAGAGCGCGAAACAGGAAAGCCAGCAAAATAATTAAAACTAAACTGATTGCTAAAGCGCTTCCGATATAGATGCCCCATTCTTTTACAACGGGAATGATAGTTTCCGATACCATGATGTCCTCCGCAGATGGTAAGTAGTGTCTTTATTATGATAACAGTTGATTTTCAGGTAGCCTTTGGAATTGGCAAGAGACTATCTAAAAAATCATTCGGTAGGCTCGGGCAGCTTGATTGGAGCAGCCAATTTGCCGTTTTTGTGCTCATCCGGCGCCACCATGCCCAGCGAAATCACATATTTTAACGCTTCGTCCACGCTCATGGCCAAGGGGTGGATGTCTTGTTTGCGCACGAAGATATAGTAGCCGCCGGTGGGGTTGGGCGTGGTGGGTACGTATACGGAGAGGTATTCTTCGTTTTCAGGTAGCCCTTGTTGCAATGCTTCGGAAAGGCTGCCGGATACGAAGGCAATCGTCCAAATATCGGGCTGCGGGAAGGGTACAAGCACAGGGGTTTTGAACGAGCGGCTGTTGTCGGAGAGCAGGCTCTCGGACACTTTTTTCACGCTGGAATAGATGGATTTCACCACTGGGATGCGACCCAAGAGCGAATCCCAGCCTTCAATCACTTTGCGCCCGAGCACGTTGGCGCCGAGCACGCCGGTTACGAACAGCACAACGATGGCCAGGATGAAGCCGAGGCCGGGGATGTTGAAGCCGAGGTAGCTCTCCGGCTGCCATTGGGTGGGCAGCAGGTTGAAGAGGTGGTCGGTGGTGGAAACGATGTAGGTTACCACCCACAGGGTGATGGTGATGGGCAGCCAGACCAGGAGGCCGGTAATCAGGTAGCGCTTGATGGCTTTGCCGATGCCGCTGCTTTCTGACGGTGTTTGCTCGCTCATGTCTATCCCGTAGGAATGACTTAGTAAAAGTGGCGCATTATACGCGTTTGCGGTGGAATAAACGAGGGCTTTGCGGGAAGGGGATTGAATTTATTGACGGGATAGGGGCTGCTTTGATGCCACGGCATGATTGTGTTTTACAGTGGAAACAGAAAGGCTACCTGAAAGCCATTTCCGCGAAGCCAACGCCGGGTTTGCAAGAAACCTTAGATTCGATAACGGTCTATGCGTGTTGAATCGGAATCGGAAAATGGGCGTTGTCGAAAGAGGTGTTGGCTTCGCGGAAATGGCTTTCAGGTAGCCTATTATTTAGTTAAAACCCTGCTTAACGCTGCCGAGCCTTAAAGCGGGGATTGCTTTTGCAGATTACGTATACTTTGCCCCGACGGCGTACCACTTGGCAGTCGCGATGGCGGGTTTTGGCGGTTTTGAGCGAAGAGAGGACTTGCATTTCAGTTATCCTTTTTCAGGGCAGACATCATGCTGCCGTAGCGTTGGTTGAATGCGCTGGCGCGGCCTAGTTTGTTGTGCTCGCGTTGCTGGCCGGTATAAACGGGATGGGAAGCGGCAGATGTGTCGAGCATGAATACGGGGTATTCTTTGCCGTCTTTCCATTGCATGGTGTTGCTGGTGGGGGCGCAGGAGCGGATGAGCCAGCCTTCGTTGGCACTGCTATCGAAGAACAGGACGGTGCGGTAGTTTTCGGGGTGGATATTTGGTTTCATGAGTTGCCTTTCAAACGTTATACCATAACATTTAATCATAAGCTGGATGGTTTGGCAAGACAAGAATTATTCTTGATTAGACTATTTTGAGCGGCGGCAGATAAGAAACAGGCTACCTGAAAGTTTAGCTTCGCAGAAACTTCGCTGCGCTGCGTTTTCAGGTAGCCTGTTTGCCGATAGTGGGCGTTTACAGTTCGGTAGTAACCACAGCCTTGGTTTGATCGGCCTTGTCTTGGTGGGTGAACGGACCCATGCGGACGAGGAAGCCGCCGTTGCGCTGCGGCACCATGAATACCTGTTGGCTGGTATTGTTGGCGTGGCGCAGGCGGGTGGTGGTTTGTACTACGTAGTCGTGGGCGGCTTTGCGCTGGTTGAAGTGGCGCAAATCCACATAAATATTGCCGGCTGGTTTGGCAGCGGGCTGCTGGGTTTCGGCCTCGGCGCGTGCCTGGCTGGGCAGGATTTGTTCGATGCGCACGTTGGCGGTGCCAGCATTGATGAAGCCGAGCTGGCGGGCGGCAGATTGGGATACGTCGATGACGCGGCTGCTGTGGAAGGGGCCGCGGTCGTTAATGCGCACCACTACGCTTTTGCCGTTGGAAAGGTTGGTTACGCGGGCATAACTGGGGATGGGCAGGGTTTTGTGGGCGGCGGTCATGAGGTTCATGTCGTAACGCTCGCCGGAAGCGGTGAGGCGGCCATGGAATTGGCGGCCATACCAAGATGCGCGGCCGGTTTGAGTGAATTGGCGCACATTGGTCATCGGGGTATAGCGCACACCGCGTACTTGGTAGCTGCGGTTGGCGGATTGGTGTAGCCGTTCGGGTTTGGCGACGGCGTTTAAATGAATGCTGCCGCGGCTGTGGTATTGCTGCCGGGCGGCGGGCTTGGCCGTTGCGGCTTTGGGCTCGGCAGCGGCGGTGTTAATCAGGGCGGTACACAGACCGATAGCGGCAGTGATGCCGATAAAGAAGGCATTTTTCAATTTAGCCAAAATAGACTCCGTTTCTTGAGTGGATGGGGTTGTTGGCGGTTAGACACCGCCTTGGTAGCCATTTTGCCGCCATGCTTCATACAGCATCACGGCCACCGTGTTGGAAAGGTTCATGCTGCGGCTGCCGGGTAACATGGGCAGGCGCAGTTTTTGGTTTTCAGGTAGCCTTTCGAGGATTTCTGCCGGCAAACCGCGGGTTTCGGGGCCGAACAAGAAAACATCGCCCGGCCGGAATTCGGCTTGGTCGGGGCGGGTGCGGCCTTTGGTGGTGAGCGCGAAAATGCGGCGCCCTTGCAAGGCGGCAAGGCAATCTTCAAAGGTTTCGTGCAGGCTGATGCGGGCAAATTCGTGATAATCGAGCCCGGCACGCTTCATTTTGGCTGAATCCAAAGGGAAACCCAGCGGCTTCACCAAATGCAGATCGGCGCCGCTGTTGGCGCACAGGCGGATGATGTTGCCGGTGTTGGGCGGGATTTCGGGTTGGTATAAAACAATGCTGAACATGAAGCGATATGCAGCGAAATTCAAATAAATAAGGCTGATTTGCAACAAACCAGCCATTGGGAAGATGCGCGGCATGATGCCGCAGCAGGGTAACTACGTCAATTATCTTTTCATTCGGCGCGGGCGAACACCCAGCCATAAACCGCTGCAGCCCCCGCCCGCTGTAAAGTTCGGGCAAGTTCGCCGATTGTTGCACCGCTGGTAACAACGTCGTCGATTAACAGCACATGACGGTTCTTTACATCCGCCGCTGAGGCTACCTGAAAAATGCCGCGCACGTTTTTGGCACGCTCGTTGCGGGGCAGGGTGCTTTGTGCCGGTCGGTGGGAGCGGGTTACCGCAAACGGCGGCAACAGCGGCAGATTCAAGCGATTGGCTATGGCATCGGCCAGCAGCAGGCTTTGGTTGAAACCGCGCTTGTGCAGCCGCCGCACACTCAATGGCATCGCCATCACCAAATCCGGCGGAGTCGGCCACACGGGCGGTTCGGCCAGCATCAGCTCGGCTAGGGCGGCATATAAATCGTTGCGGCCGAGGAATTTGTAGGCATACAGCAGGTTGCCCAGCGGCGGCCGGTAGGCAAAGGCGGCATTGAGCTGGTTTTGCGGTGGCGGTTTGCGTTGGCAGTGGCCGCATGGCAAGCCGGAAGCGGAAATACCGGCGCACAACGGGCAGCGGCGGTGCACATCCAGTCGCAGACAGTGTAAATCCGCCGTGCAGCCGCCGCACAATGCCTGGCTGCCGGATAATTCATGGCATAATACGCAGCGTTTGCCTCGGCTGGAGGCTAGCTGAAATAGCCGCCACTGCCCGGCTAACCAAGTTGAAAGCGCCATATGTCTGATTCCGTAAATATTATGCTGTTGCATGGTTGGGCGGCCAACCATCATATTTTTGACCTGCTGGTTACCAATTTGCCCGAATGCCGCATCGCCGCACCCGATTTGCCCGGCCACGGCGCGGCTGAGTTCGATGGCGCGTTCGACGTGGCTGCCGTGGCCGACTCGCTGGCGGCACAGTTAAGCGAGCCCGCACACCTGCTCGGCTGGTCGCTCGGCGGGTTAGTGGCGCTGCATATGGCTGCGCACCATCCCGAAAAAGTACGCAGCCTGTGCCTGACCGCCAGTTTTGCCCGCCTTACTGCCGCGCCGGATTATCCCGAAGGTTTGGCCAAACCCGCGCTGGACAAGATGATACCGCTGTTTGCCCAAGATTTTGCCAAATATATGCGCCAGTTTTTACAGCTGCAATTTTTGCACATCCCGGAACGCGCCCACCTGGCCGATGAAGTGCTGCCGGAGATCATCCGCCACGGCGTACCGCCCGGCCTGCAAGCAGCGCTGGATGCCGTGGTGCGCACTGATGCCCGTGCCTTGCTGCCGCAGGTACAGTGCCCCGTGTTGCTTGTGTTCGGCGGCAAAGACGGCATCACCCCGCCGCGCATGGGCGAATACCTGCACCGCCAGCTGCCAAATAGTCGCCTGCTGATGATTGAAAAGGCAGCGCATATTCCGTTTTTAAGCCATGCCGATGAGTTTTCTGCCGCCTACCGAGCCTTTATCGGGCTACCTGAAAAAACATAGCAGGCTGAAAAACATCAAAAAATTATTTTAACTTTATTGAAACGGATGTTTTCAGGTAGCCTCAGGCAGGCTGCCCGAAACCCGACACGCACCACAGGCTACCTGAAAAATGACTACCGACCGCTGGCTAATCCACCGCCGCCTTGCAGAAGATACCGACCAACGCCTGCCGCTCATTGCCGCCGCGCCGCAGCATATTTTGCTGTTCGGCGCCGACGGCGATTGCAGCCGCCGCCTGCTGGCCGCACGTTATCCACAAGCCGCGTTCAGCGAATACGACAGCCGTACCGACTATCTGCAGGCAGCCGCAGCTGCCCGCCAAACCGGTTTCTGGCAGCGCCTTGCCGGCAAGGGCAAAACCGTGCCGCAACACTGCCAAGCGCCCGAAACCCCGCTGCCCGAGGCGCAGGCTGATTGGCTGTGGTGCAACCTCGGCTTGGTTCCCTCAGCCGCCAAACCCGTGCCCGTGATTGAAAACTGGGCGCGCGCGCTGAAAACTGACGGCCTGCTGTTTCTCACTCATTTCGGCCTCGATACGCTGGCCGAAATCATAGGCTACCTGAAAACGCGCAACATCGCTGTGGAAAGCCCGTTTGCCGATATGCACGACCTCGGCGATATGATGTTCCACCACGGCTTCTACGATCCGGTGATGGATACCGCCAAGCTGGAGCTGGCCTACACTCGCGCCGAAACTTTCTGGCAGGATATGGACACGTTGGGCATCTGGGCGGCTTTGCAGTTTGCCGACGAAGCCGCTGCCCGCGCCGCCGTGAACGAAGGTTTTGCACAAGGGCTGCTGCACACGGTAACGCTGGAAACCGTGCATGGCCATGCGGTGAAGAAACTGCAACTGCCGGAGAATGAGAATGTGGTGCAGTTTTACCCAAGGCGAAGATAGCTTGGTTTGTTGCTTGGATCAAAGGCTACCTGAAAATAGTGTTTCAGGTAGCCTTCAATCTATAGTGAATTAACAAAAACCAGTACAGCGTTGGCTCGCCTTGCCGTAACGTGTGTACTGTCTGCGGCTCGCCGCCTTGTCCTGATTTAAATTTAATCCACTATATATCCAGTGACTCAGTCAGTGATGCAGGGCATTCGGTTAATAAAAGGCTACCTGAAAAAAACAAGAATCTATTTTTCAGGTAGCCTTTATTTGGCGTATGCACAAAGCCGATTAGGCTTAAATCTCTCGGCCGTTCACCCAGTTTTGAATCGCACGCGCATCGTTTACGCGGGTGGTGGGCGAGGGGGAGTTGAGCAGCACGATAATCAGCGGCTGGCGCTGTACATTGGCATACAGCACCATGGAGCGGCCGCTTTCGCGGATGTAGCCGGTTTTCTGCAGGGAGATGTTCCAAGTGCCTTCGCGCACCAGGGCGTTGGAGTTGCGGTATTGCTGCACTCGGCCGTTGCTGGTTTGGGCGGAGCCGGAATTGGAAGTGGAGAATTGGCGGATCAGCGGGTATTCGTGGGCGGCACGCACCATCAGGCTTAAATCACGCGCAGTGGATACATTGCGGAAATCAAGGCCGGTGGGGTCGTAGAAACGGGTTTGCTGCATGCCAAGGCTCTGCGCTTTGCGGTTCATGGCGCTCATGAAGGCAGGCAGGCCGCCGGGATAGTTGCGGGCAAGGGCGTGGATGGCGCGGTTTTCGCTGCTCATCAGGCCCAGGTGCAGCATTTCGCGGCGGGTGAGGGTGGTGCCCACAGAAAGACGGCTGCCGGTGCCTTTGAGGCGGTCGATTTCGGCTTCGGTGATTTCTAGGGTTTCATTCATGTTCTGGCGGGCATCCAGCACCACCATAGCAGCCATCAGCTTGGAAATGGAAGCGATGGGGCGAACTTGGTCGATACCTTTTTGATACAGAATCTCGCCGCTGCGGCCATTCATAATCAGTGCGGATTGCGAAGTGAGCAGCGGCCCGGCCACAGCGGCCTGGGCTTCTACTCGTTCAGCCGGGCGGCTGCTGAGGAAAGTGCCCAGTGGGTCATCTTGTACGGGCAGGTTTTGTTCGAGGAACTGGCCAAGCACGTCGATATCGTCTTGTGCGGCGGCGGGCAGGCTGGCCAAGGCTAGGCTTAATCCGGTGGCTAAAATCAGCCAAGTCTTTCTAATTGCAAACAATTTTGTTACCTATCAGTCTGTTGTATGGCGATGCCGTTAGGCGATTTACCGTTGTAGCAGGCAAATATCTGTTTTAACGGTAAAAATGAAAACCTGCTTATTGTGGATAAAAAATACCAGTTTGTAAACCCTAGATAGTGTAAAAGAATTTTTGTAAAGGGCGCGCTTTGTTCTAGGATAATAATTGGGTTGCGGCGCTGATGGCAGCAGTTCCTGCGTTGATATGCGTGGGATTCCTCTATATACTTTCGCGTTTTGCCATCTGCATGACGGCACAACATATTACATTGCGGAATCACACCAAATGAGCAACGAAACCCGATACTGTTCTTTCTGCGGCAAATCGGAAAACAAAGTAAAAAACCTGATTGAAGGCGATAATGCCTTGATTTGTAATGAGTGTATCGACACCTGCAGCCACATGATCCACAGCGAGGGAGCAGCGGCAGGCGAAGCGCATTCCGGCGAAGACAGATTGCCCACGCCAGCTGAAATTGTCAGCAATTTGAACCAGCACGTTATCGGCCAAGAGCAGGCCAAAAAGGTGCTGGCGGTAGCGGTGTACAACCACTACAAACGCCTGCGCCATCCGAAAGAGGGCGATAATGTGGAGTTGGCCAAATCCAACATTCTGCTCATCGGCCCCACCGGCTCGGGCAAAACCCTGCTGGCGCAAAGTTTGGCACGGCGTTTGGATGTTCCGTTTGTTATGGCCGATGCCACCACGCTTACCGAAGCCGGCTATGTGGGCGAAGACGTGGAGCAGATTATTACCAAGCTCTTGGGTAATTGCGATTTCAATGTGGAAAAGGCGCAAAAGGGTATTGTTTATATTGACGAAATCGACAAGATTTCCCGTAAGAGCGACAACCCCTCGATTACCCGCGATGTGTCTGGCGAGGGCGTGCAACAGGCTTTGCTGAAACTGATTGAAGGCACAGTGGCATCCGTACCGCCGCAGGGTGGGCGCAAGCACCCGAATCAGGATTTTATTCAGGTGGATACCACCAACATCCTGTTTATCTGCGGTGGTGCATTTGCCGGCTTGGAAAAGGTTATCCGCCAGCGTACGGAAAAGGGCGGTATCGGCTTTGGCGCTTCGGTGCACAGCAAAGACGAAGATGCTGACGTTACTGAGCTGTTTGAAATTGTCGAGCCGGAAGATTTGATTAAATTCGGTCTGATTCCCGAGTTGATCGGTCGTTTGCCGGTAATTGCCACATTGGCTGAGTTGGATGAAGAAGCATTGATCAACATTCTGACCGAGCCGAAAAATGCCTTGGTGAAACAATATCAAACGCTGTTTGAAATGGAAGGGGTGGAGCTGAAGGTGCAGCCGTCTGCCCTGCGCAGTATCGCCAAACTCGCCATGCAGCGCAAAACCGGCGCGCGCGGCCTGCGCTCGATTGTGGAGCGTTCCTTGCTAGAAACCATGTTTCGTCTGCCGGATATTAAAGAGCAGGTGAAAACGGTGGTGATTGACGAAACAGTGATTAACGATAACTGCCAGCCTAAACTCCTAACCGCAGACGGGCAGGAATATCAACTGCCGCAGCAATAGGTATGAGGCTACCTGAAAATATCCATTCGGTTTCAGGTAGCCTCGGTTTTCAGGTAGCCCTATTGGGAAGATGCCATGTGGCACATTGTTTTTATCGGCTATATCTTTGTTACCCTGATGTTTGCCCTTGCGCAGCCATCGTTAGCTCGGATGCTGATTTATTTGGTGGTGTGGACAATATTGCCCACGCTGTTTGCGTTTTGGGTGGTTTATATCCGTTTGCGCAACAAACGCCTCAAGCAGGAAGAAAAGCAGGGTAGGGAAGCCTTGCCAAAATAACACTTTTCTCCTATAATCCCGCAGCTTTCGTTTTGAAAGCTGTTTCTTTTTTATCTTTAACGCTCGTATCTTGCACCAAAGGGTGTCTCAGTTTTGAGATTCTGTGTGCATTGATGTTTGCTATAACCCTTTGTAAGGAAAATAAATGTCTCAAATTACTATGCGCCAGATGTTGGAAGCAGGTGTTCACTTCGGTCATCAGACCCGTTACTGGAACCCGAAAATGGAACAATACATTTTCGGCGCCCGCAACAAAATCCATATCGTAAACTTGGAAAAAACCCTGCCCCTGTTCCAGGAAGCGCAAGACGCCGTTCGCCGTTTGGCTGCCAACAAAGGCACCATCCTGTTTGTCGGCACCAAGCGCCAAGCCCGCGACATCGTGCGTGAAGAAGCCACCCGTGCCGGTATGCCCTATGTGGATCATCGCTGGTTGGGCGGCATGCTGACCAACTACAAAACCGTTAAGCAGTCTATCAAACGCTTGGAAGAAAAAGCTGCCATTTTGGAAAATGCTGAAGCCAGCGGTTACAACAAAAAAGAACTGCTCACCATTCAACGCGAAGTGGAAAAGCTGGAACGCTCACTCGGCGGCATCAAAAACATGAAAGGCCTGCCCGACGCCATTTTCGTAATTGACACCGGCTACCAGAAAGGTACGCTGACCGAAGCCGGCAAACTGGGTATCCCGGTAATCGGCGTGGTGGATACCAATAACGATCCGGAAGGCGTGAAACACGTTATCCCGGGTAACGACGACTCTGCTAAAGCCATTCGTCTGTACTGCCGCGGTATCGCTGATGCCGTATTGGAAGGCAAAAACCAAGCCTTGGCTGAAACCGTAGCCGCCGCACAGCAGGCTGCTGCCGACGAAGCCGAATCTGCCTAAGCCAATCTGCATGAGGCTACCTGAAGACACCGTTTCAACAAGCGGACGCCAAATCCGGCTTTTCAGGTAGCCTTCAATTTATCCAAGCGCGGCATCCGGCCGCGTTTCTCAATAAAACAGGAGTAAATAATGTCTGCAATTACCGCAAAAATGGTTGCTGATCTGCGTGCCGCCACTGGCTTGGGCATGATGGAATGCAAAAAAGCCCTGGTGGAAGCCGACGGCGACATGGCCAAAGCTGAAGAAATCCTGCGCATTAAATCCGGCGCCAAAGCCAGCAAGCTGGCCGGCCGTACCGCTGCCGAAGGCGTGTTGGCTTATGCTATTGAAGGCAAAGTTGGCGCTTTGGTGGAAGTGAACTGCGAAACCGACTTCGTGGCCAAAGACACCGGCTTCATCGCCTTTGCCCAATTCGTAGCCAAAACTGTTGCTGAGAAAAAACCGGCCACTGTTGAAGCCTTGGCCGAATTGGTAGAAGGCGAGCGCAAAGCCGTGATTGCCAAATTGGGCGAAAACATTTCTGTACGCCGCTTTGAAATCATCGAAGCTGCCAACAGCCTCACCACCTACATCCACGGCGCTGCTGCCACTGAAGGCGTGCTGGTGGAGTACAAAGGTGATGAAACCACTGCCCGTCACGTTGGCATGCACATCGTGGCTTCTAAGCCACAATGTATTTCTGCCGAGCAGGTTGATCCCGAAGTGGTGGCTAAAGAGCGCCACATCTACACCGAGCAGGCGATTGCTTCAGGCAAGCCTGCCGAAATCGCTGCCAAAATGGTGGAAGGCCGCGTGAAGAAATTCTTGGCCGAAGTAACGCTGCTGGGCCAACCCTTCGTGATGAACCCTGATCAGACTGTTGAGCAGTTCCTGAAACAAGAGGGTACGGAGATCGTGAACTTCGTTCGCTTCAAAGTGGGCGACGGTATCGAGAAAAAAGAAGTGGATTACGCTGCTGAAGTGGCTGCTGCTGCTAAAGTGTAATTTTGCTTTATGAAAACAGCCTCCATTCCGTCGGGATGGAGGCTGTTTTATATTATACAGGGAGGACATTGGGTTTCAGGTAGCCCTAATGGTTTAACGGCCTAATTTGGATGAGCAAGTCGGAACATTACTTCTTCCTCGCACTGCGCTATACAATACATTTGCTGCGAGTCGCTGATGAACTAATAGCTTAGTTTATTATTTGCATAATGCCATGTTGTTACGCTTCTGTTGTAATATAACACTTTATTTTAAAATAGAAAATTTTGCCATTCAGGAAGAATAAAGATTCTAATGAATTGTTCGGAATTATCCGGACTCTTCCCCCCAACTAACCGATTATTTATCGGCAAACACATTAGGAGAGTATTATGAGCAAGACCATGAAAGCCATGACCTATTACGGCGAAAACGATGTCCGCTTCGAAGACCGCCCGGTTCCCACTATCATTGATCCTACCGATGCTATCATCCGCGTTACCAAAACCACTATTTGCGGTACGGATTTGGGTATCATGAAGGGCAAAAATCCGGAAATCGAAGCAGTTGCCCGCGAAAAAACCGGCAAATGGGAAGGCCGTATCCTAGGCCATGAAGCCATCGGCGTGGTGGAAGAAGTGGGCTCTGCCGTTAAAGACTTCAAAAAAGGCGATAAAGTCATCGTATCTTGCGTGAGCCGCTGCGGCACTTGCGACAACTGCCAGAAACAGCTCTACGCCCACTGCCGCAAAGAAGGCGGCTGGATTATGGGCTACATGATCGACGGTACCCAAGCCGAATACGTGCGCACTCCGTTTGCCGACAATTCGCTCTACCATCTGCCCGAAACCCTCAATACCGATGTGGCCGTATTCCTCTCCGACGCACTGCCCACCGGCCATGAAATCGGTGTGTAATACGGCCAGGTTAAGCCTGGTGATGCCATTGCCATCGTTGGCGTCGGCCCTGTGGGCATGGGTTGCCTGCTGACTGCCCAGTTCTACTCTCCGGCCACCATCATCGTGGTGGATATGGACGAAAACCGTCTGGCCATGGCTAAAGAAATGGGTGCCACCCACACAGTGAACCCGAACAAGGAAGATGCTGTGGCCAAGATTTTGGAAATTACCGGCGGCCGCGGCGTGGATTGCGCCATGGAAGCTGTGGGTTATCCTGCCACTTGGGATGTCTGCCAGAAAGTGGTGAAAGAAGGCGGCCACGTAGCCAACGTGGGCGTACACGGCAAATCTGTAGAGTTCGATTTGGCCAAACTGTGGATCAAGAACATCACCGTTACCACAGGCCTGGTAAACGCCAACACCACCGGCATGCTGCTGAAAGCCTGCGAATCCAGCAAACTGCCGATGGAAAAACTGGCTACCCACCGCTTTAAATTCAGCGAAATGGAAAAGCCTACGAGGTGTTCACACACGCTGCCGACACCAAAGCGATGAAAGTAATCATCGAAGTGTAAGCCGGTTCGCTTGCTGAAATGATAAGAGGCTACCTGAAAATTTTCAGGTAGCCTTTTGCTGTGCCTAAGCAGATATACACCAGACTGTGTGCTGCATGTGGTATAGCAATACAGCAAACCAAGCCAACACCGTAGGAAGAAATTACCGCCCCCGCTTTTTCCCGCCCGTCTGTTAAGCTAAAATACGCCCCGCCAAATCAAATGAAGGAAACCATAGCATGAACTTAACCGTTATCGATCATCCGCTGATCAAGCACAAAATCACCCTGATGCGCAAAGCCAACTGCAACACCTACCAATTCCGTACTTTGGTAAAAGAGTTGGCCCGCCTGATGGCCTATGAAGCCAGCCGCCATCTGGAAACCGAGTCGCTGACTATCGAAGGCTGGTGCGGCCGCATCGAAGGCGAGCAGATTAAAGGTAAAACCGTAACCGTGGTGCCGATTTTGCGCGCCGGTTTGGGCATGCTCGATGGCGTGCTCGATCTGTTGCCCACCGCCAAGATCAGCGTGGTCGGCCTGCAGCGCGACGAAGAAACCCTGCAACCGGTTTCCTATTTCGAGAAATTGGTGAGCAAAATGGACAAACGCCCGGCCATGATTCTCGACCCGATGCTCGCCACTGGCGGCTCGATGGTAGCCACTATTGATTTGCTGAAGAAAAAAGGCTGCCGCAACATCACTGCTCTGGTGCTGGTGGCTGCACCGGAAGGCGTGAAGTTGGTGAACGACAAGCACCCAGACGTGAAAATCTACACCGCCGCGCTCGACAGCCACCTCAACGAAAACGGCTACATCATCCCCGGCTTGGGCGATGCCGGCGACAAGATTTTCGGCACCAAGCAATCAGCTTGATTGCCCGATGCATTCGCCAATAGGCTACCTGAAAGTTGTGAAATCATTTTCAGGTAGCCTATAAACCAATCATCGTATTTCCCGCCAAGGCTACCTGAAAAAGTGGGCAAACCGTTTTCAGGTAGCCTGAATTGCCACTTGGCAGACTCCACCGAACGACGATAGTTAAAGCAATTATTCCCCTCCAGCAGGCAGGAATCAGTGTTTGAGCTATCCCGGAAAACAACGCCATGGTCTCCACCCTCACACTCCTCTCCCTTGCCGCCACCGGCTTTCTCGGCGGCGGCCATTGCGCCGGCATGTGCGGCGGTTTGAGCACCGCTTTTGCTTTGCAGTTGCCGCCACAGGTGGGGCGCGTGAAGATGATTGTGCTGATGAACCTCGGGCGCATCGGCAGCTACACCTTGATCGGCCTCTTGCTGGGCGCGCTGGGGCAGTTCGGCATTTCGCTGGATCAAACCCGCCTGTTGCAACACGTCCTGTTTGCCGCCGCCAACCTGCTGCTGCTGTTTATCGGCCTATATCTGGCCGGGCTCAACGCCTATGCCGCGCAGGTGGAAAAGCTCGGGCGGCCGGTGTGGCGGCGGCTCAATCCGCTGCTCAACCGACTTTTGCCTATCCAAAATACTCCTGCCTGCTTCGGCGTCGGCCTGCTGTGGGGCTGGCTGCCGTGCGGCATGGTGTACAGCGCTTCGCTGTATGCGCTGGGCAGCGGCAAAGCGGCGGATGGGGCGCTGATGATGCTGGCCTTCGGCTTGGGCACGCTGCCGAACCTGCTGGCGATGGGGCTATTTGCCAACCAACTCAAAGGCCTGCTGCAACATCCGCATTTCCGGCTGGTAGCCGGGCTGAGTGTCAGCCTGTGGGCGGCATGGCAGCTGTGGCATGGGGTGGCGGTTTGGCTGCAGGCTGGCTGATCAGTTTGAAACAGCTACGGCGCAATAACAGCCGGATAACTGCACTTCTCCCATATCGGGGAACAGTTATCCGGCTGTTTGTATTCGGCCGGCTAGCGGCGGCGACGCATAATTAAAGGCTACCTGAAAGTTATTCGCTTGCTGCTTTTCAGGTAGCCGGATAGGCTAGGGGGCTTATATCAGATCAGCATCTGTTGTAAATCAAAATTGCGTTGGCTCGCCGAGCTGTAAAGCGTGCATTCCCTGTGGCTCTCCGTCTTATTTAAATCCACACTATCCTTGCCGCCGCGCCTGGAAAAATCGTTGCAACAGCTGCGCACTTTCCGCTGCCAACACGCCGCCTTGCACGGCGGTGTGCGGGTTGAGCTGTTTGTTGGCAAACAGGTCGAGCACGCTGCCGGCAGCACCGGTTTTTGGCTCGGCAGCCGCGTAAATCAGGCGGCGGATTCTCGATTGCATGATGGCACCGGCACACATGCTGCACGGCTCGAGGGTAACGTATAAATCGCAGCCGTCCAGCCGGTAGTTGCCCAAGCGGCGGCCGGCTTCGGTAAGTGCGGCGATTTCGGCATGGCGGCACACGCTGTGTTCGGCCACGCAGGCATTGGCGCCGCGCCCGATGATTTCGCCCCGGCACACCACCACCGCGCCCACCGGCACTTCGCCTGCGGCCAAGGCCTGCTCGGCCAGTTGCAATGCCTGCCGCATCCAGTGTTCGCTTTCTTTTCGCGGCGGAAACAGGGCAACCGGGCGGTGGGCACGCAGTTTGGCGCGCCATATGGCTTGTTCATCTGCATTCAGGTAACCTTCCCGCCCTTCGGCCAACAATACCAGCTGCCACAGCGTAGATTCGGTCACGGTGAGACCGCTGGCTTTGAGCAGCAGGAAAGCGGTGGCGGGCGTGGTGCGGCGCAGCTCGGCGGTGTCTGCTATGCCCAGTTCGAGCAGCGCTTGCCGAGTTTTGGGAGCAAGCGGAGGCGTGGTGAGCGGGATGGCGTGCATAATGGACGAGAATAATGATCGAATGGGCAGCATCATAATTGCGCATCTACAGTTGAGGCAAGACGGGAGGCTACCTGAAAGGGTAGAGTAGGGTTCAGGTAGCCTCAATTCCCAGCGGCAAGCCTTGCAAGGCTGTTGGCAAATCGGGTAGGATTGGCCGCTTTTCGATGGCCGGCTTTTGCCCAGCATCGCTTTATTTTCACGCAAACGGCCTGGCGCCGTTTTGCATAATATGGGCGCTTATGTCTGATTTATTTCACTTTCCCACTTTCGACGAACAGTATCCCAATCTGCGCGAACGGGGCATCCGCAAATATGCGGTGGTGTATCTGCGCGACCAAATCCAACGCCTGCTGGCGCGGCAGCAATGCGAAGCGTTTACCGCCTTCATCAACCAGCATCCGATGTGGGCACCGATTTTCCAACACAATCCCTATGCCGCCCGCGCCGTGCTGGATACTTATGCCGACAACCGCTTCGGTAAAGACGAACGATTGCGGGCCGTAATCAACAACTTCACCTTGGCGCAAAATAAGCCTTCCGCTGCCAAGTGGCAAGAGCTGGTGGCACAGCGCACAATTGTGCTCAACCATCCCACGCCGGAGCTCTCCATCAGTTTGAATATCAACCATAAAGACCCGTTGGAAGGTTTCTTTTTGGTGAGCCTGCAAAGCACCGAGCGCAGCCGTATTTACGATGCCGTGTTCAGCTTTATCGCGCCCAACGGCCTGCTGATTACCTCCATCCAAGGCCCGCACAGCAGCGATGCCCCCGAGCTCATCCGCCACACCACCAAGCAGCTGCACGGCGTGCGGCCGATGTTTATGATGGTGAACGTATTCAAGCTGATGGCTGCCGAACTCGGCTGCGAGCTCTACGGCATTCCGCACAAAAGCCAGGCCAAATTCCGCTGGAACGACTCCAGCCGCCTGCTGTTCAACTACGATGCCTTCTGGCAGGAAAACCAAGGCAGCCTCGATGCCAACGGCTATTGGCGGTTGCCCACCCAGATCGAGCGCACGCCGCTGGAAGAAGTGCAAAGCAAAAAACGCTCTATGTATCGCAAACGTTATGAAATGTTGGATACGCTGGAGCAGGATATCCGCCGCTTCTTCCGTTCGGAAAGTTGATTATTGAGCAGCACAGTGTGCACATTATGTTCCAGGTAGCCTCCAAACCAGTGAGAGGCTTACCTGAAACATATCTGCCACCCCAAAACCAAGCCATGTCTGTTCAGGCAGCCTGCCTTATTATTGAGAGGCTACCTGAAAAATACAGGGCTTGGCTTTATTGGTTTAAACCGTTTTGCCTTTGTATTCGCACAAATCGTATACGATGCATTCGTGGCACAGGGGCTTTTGCGCCTTGCAGGTGTAGCGGCCGTGCAGGATGAGCCAGTGGTGGGCATTGAGCAGGAATTCTTTGGGCACGAAGCGCATAAGTTTGTCTTCCACTTCGCGTACGTTTTTGCCGGGGGCAAGATTCATGCGGTTGGCCACGCGGAAAATGTGGGTGTCCACGGCCATGGTCGGTTGGCCGAAGGCGGTGTTGAGCACGACGTTGGCGGTTTTGCGGCCGACGCCGGGCAGCTCTTCGAGCGCTTCGCGGGTATTCGGCACTTCGCCGCCGTGCTTTTCCAGGAGCAGGCGGCAGGTTTGCATAATGTGTTTGGATTTAGTTTGGTAGAGGCCGATGGTACGGGTATATTCCATCAGCTTTTCCAGGCCTAAATCGAGGATGGCTTGCGGAGTGTTGGCCACGGCAAAGAGTTTGGCAGTGGCTTTGTTGACGCCTTTATCGGTGGCTTGGGCGGAAAGCAGCACGGCGATGAGCAGCTCGAAGGGGCTGTGAAACACCAGCTCGGTGGTGGGGTTGGGGTTGGCGTCGTGCAGGCGCTGGAAGATTTCGCGGCGTTTTTGCGGGTTCATGTTTGACAGAGATGATGTTTATATAGTGGATTAACAAAAATCAGGACAAGGCGGTGAGCCGCAGACAGTACACACGTTACGGTAAGGCGAGCCAACGCTGTACTGGTTTTTTTAATTTACTATAACTTACTGGATAAGCTGTAGAAATATTTTCAGGTAGCCTTAATTGAGGCTACCTGAAAACGTTGCGGGCTTGGGCAACGGTTAAGTGCCGCTGCTCACGCGCAGTTTTTGGCCGGGGTGCAGCACGCTGTTGCTCAAGTTGTTGCTGCGCTTGATGTCGGCCACGGAGGTATTGTAGCGGCGGGCGATGGATTGCAGGGTATCGCCGCTGCGCACGGTGTGGGATACGGTTTGCTGGCGGCTGTTTCTACCATTGCGATCGTTGGTGGCGCGATTATTACGCTCGTTGCCGCGTTCGTTGCGGCTGTTGGGTTTGTTGTCGGCATGGCGGTTGGCAGCCTGTTGATTGCTGCCGCCGCTCACGTGCAATACTTGACCTGGATGGATGTTGTTGCCGCGCAGATTGTTGGCGCGGCTGAGTTCGGCCATATCTACGTTGTAGCGGCGGGCAATGGAATACAGTGTTTCACCGGCCTGCACTTTGTGGGTGACGGTTTGTGCGCCACGGCGGTTGGCCTGCTGTTCTTGGCGGGCCGCGCGGCGTTGGTTGTTGCCAGTGTTGGCGGCCAGCTGGTCGAAGCCGACGTTGTTGGCGCGGCGCGCCTCAGCTTGGGCTTGGCGGCGGGTTTCCTGGGCTTCGGTTTGGGCTAAGGAAGCGCGCACGGCGGCTGCGGCGCTATTGCCGTTGTCGGCTTCGTCGGCAGGCGGGGTGTCGTTTGCCACGCTGTCGTTGTTGGCCAAGGACATCAACGGATCGGGCTGGAGATTGCTGTCGTCGGTAAGCTCGTCGGTTTCAGGTAGCCTGTCTGCGGAGGTAGTGATGTTGCCGGATACAACAGGCTGGGCTACAGATTGGGCAGCCGTTTGGGTAATCGTTGGAGCCGAGGCTACCTGAATATCGGGCGCGCTGATTATGCGCGGCGCAGGCTCGGCAGGGCGGGGGCTATTGGCAGCCAACGCGGCAAAAGCGGCAGGGGCTGGGTTTGTTGCCTGCTGTACGGGCGCACGAACGGGCTCGGGCAGGCGGGCCGGTTGGGCTGAGGCTACCTGAACGGGGGCGGGCGGTGTGACAACAGGCTGGGCAGCCGGTTTGGCAGCAGCCACGGTGCTGGTGCGTTCGGCTATGTTCTGGCTGTTGCGGCGAATAAGGTTGCCCAGCGGGTCGTCGCCGGCGGGCTTGTTATCAGCCAGCATCTGCACGCCGCGGCCGAGCTGGCTGTTATTCAGGCTGTTTTTGGCCACGAGGATAGGCAGGCCGGCACGGATGGTATTGCTGCTCAAGCCGTTGGTGCGGCGCAGGTCGGCCACGCTCACACCGTTGCGGTCGGCAATATCGCTGAGGGTGGTGGCGCCATCAGAGCGCAGGATGTCGTAGGAGAGCAGGGACTCTTTGGGCGCATTGCGCAGGTTGCGCTCGAAGGCGTTTACCGCACCTACGGGCAGAAGCAGTTTGCGTTGGCCGTTTTCGGGCAGGAACACGGGCACTTTGAAGCTGGGGTTGAGCGCTTCAAATTCGGCTTGGCTGATGTTGGCCAGGCGGGTGATGGCGTTAATGTCCATCGGGCTGTCGATGCTGATGGCTTCGAAATAGGGCTTATTTTCGATGTTGGAAAGGTTTAAGCCGAATACTTGCGGGTTGCTCACGAGGTTGCGCACGGCCAGTAGTTTGGGCACGTAATTGCGCGTTTCGTTGGGCATATTGAGGTTTTCATATACCGGCTCGAGCCCCTGGCTGCGGGCGCGGTTCACGGCACGGCTCACGTTGCCTTCGCCCCAGTTGTAGGCAGCCAATGCGAGCGACCAGTCGCCGAACATATTATGCAGATATTGCAGATAGTTCAGCGCGGCATTGGTGGAAGCGTAGATGTCGTGACGGCCATCGTAAATATTGTTTTGCGCCAGGCCGTAGTGGCGGCCAGTGGCGGGCATAAACTGCCACAAGCCGGAGGCGCCCACATGTGAGCGGGCTTTGGTAACGAATGCACTCTCGATAAACGGCAACAAGGCAATTTCGGAGGGCATATTGCGCTTTTCCACTTCGGAGAGAATGTGGTAAAGATAGGGGCGGCTGCGCTCTACGGTGCGGTTGAAATAGGCGCTGCGGGTGCTGTAGTAGGTTTCGTGGCGGCGAACGATTTCCGGGTTGACTTCGCTCATGCGGAAGTCTTGCCGCATACGTCCCCACAGATTGTTGTGATGGGAGGATGGATTGCGCAGAATAGCAGCGTTGAGATTGGTGATGGAGGCGGCAATCTGCTCCGGCGTATAAGTTTGGGCGAGGGCAGCAGCAGGAATTCCCAGGCTTAAAATGGCCAAGGAAAGAAATTTCAATTTACTCATGGCAGAGGAATGAGTCCGTCGTGGTTAACGTTATGATTGGATAAATTTTTTTGGATATTAAAGGCTGGGCGGAAATAGTGTCAAGCCGCAGCTGGGCACTTTGCCGATACGGCATGTGCAAAGATAGAATGATAACACGAGAGGGCGCCCAAACTCTCTTTTCCGGCAGGTTTCTTTACGCTGTATTTTGCAAAATTTTGTTTGACCGGTATGATGGCTGGCAGAATGAGGAGGCGGCATGATAGAAGAACACAGGTTGGCCGAATGGCTGGACAACACCGCCACAGGAGGCTACCTGAAAACAGCGGAACAGACATTTTTTGCTACGCATACGGCCAATCCATATGGCACCACCGTGGTCGCTTCGCTCTGCTGCTGGGATGGCTGGCCGCAGCAGGTGGTGCGGCTGGGGCAGGGTAGGGCGCAGGCAGATGTGGTGTGTGCCCTGCCGCAACTGCCACTGTTGTCAGGTAGCGTGCAAACTTTGCTGCTGCCGCACGGTTTGGAATTATGCGCGCAGCCGGAAGAGTTGCTGCGGGAGTGTTTCCGCGTATTGCTGCCCAATGGCAAGTTGGTACTCAGCGGGTTTAACCCGTATTCGCTGTGGCGCTTCGGGCTACCTGAAAAACAACTCGGCCTGCGCGCCCATGCTCTGCCGTTGCCGAAAGTGCGGCGGATGCTTGCTGAGGCCGGTTTCAGGCCGGATACGGGGCGGTTTATGGCCTATGTGCCGCCATGGGAGAGCGAGCGGACGCTGCAGCGATGGCAGTTTATGGAGCTGGCGGGCAACCGCTGGTGGCCGGCAGCTGCTGCGGCTTATGGCTTGGCAGCAGTGAAAACAGTGTACCCGCTTACCCCGTTGCGCGAAAAGGCCGGCAAACTGCGGGGCGAAGGCTTTTCATTGTTGCCGGGAAATTGCCGGCAGGGCTAGGGCAGAAAATGGTTGTGTTGCTATTGGCGTTTTAGTATAATTCCACTCCTTACCTCGGAAAGGTGGATGAGTGGTTGAAGTCGCACGCCTGGAAAGCGTGTATACGTGAATAGCGTATCGAGGGTTCGAATCCCTTCCTTTCCGCCAGAATATTTTTGCAGGGCATCGGCTTTGCAAAGCCAAGAATAAAAACAGCCGGCCACACCGCCAGGCTGTTTTTTTGTATCTATTTCAGCCAAATAGGCTACCTGAAAGGAGATTCCATGCATTTTGATACTGAAATCATCCACAGCAGCTACAACCCTGATGAGCACAACCGCGCCATCATGCCGCCGATTTATCAAAACAGTATGTTTGCCATGCACCAAATTGGCGAAAACATCCCCTACCGCTATTCCCGCCTCGCCAATCCCACGCGTAAAATTTTGGAAGACACCGTGGCCGAATTGGAGCACGGTTGCGCCGGCTTCGCCTTCGGCAGCGGCATGGCCGGCATCGATGCCGTATTCCGCACCGTATTGCGTCCCGGCGACACCATCATCGCCGTGGCCGATATCTACGGCGGCGCCTACGACCTGCTCACCGAAGTGTATGCCCAATGGGGCGTAAACGTCGTATTCGCCGACCTCACGCTACCTGAAAACCTAGATAAGCTTTTGGCCGAACACAAAGTAAAACTCGTGTGGCTGGAAAGCCCCAGCAATCCGCTGCTGCGGCTGGTGGACATCCCTTTGTTGGCACAAAAAGCCAAAGCCGCCGGCGCGGTGGTGGGCATCGACAACACCTTCGCCACTCCCTATCTGCAAAACCCGCTCGATATGGGCTGCGACATTGTGTTCCATTCTGCCACCAAATACCTCTGCGGCCATTCCGATGTGCTGATGGGCATTGTGGTGGCTAAGGAAGAAGCCTTGGCCAAACGCCTGCAAAGCATCATGGTGAACACCGGCGGCATTGCCGGGCCGATGGATTGCGCCCTTGTGTTGCGCGGCATCAAGACCCTCTCCGTGCGCATGAAGCAGCATCTGGCCAACGCTGCCGAGCTCGCCCGCCGCTTGGAACAACATCCCGCCGTGGCTAAAGTGTTCTATCCGGGCCTGTCCAGCCATGAGCACCACGAATTAGCCAAACGCCAAATGCGCGGCTTCGGCGGCGTGGTGTCGGTATATTTGAAGAAAGACGGCCAAGCCGCTGCCGATTCCGTTATCCGCAATCTCAAACTGCTGCACATGGCCGCCAGCCTCGGCGGCGTGGAAAGCCTGGTGAACCATTCCTTCAGCCAGTCGCACAGCGGCATGAGCCCGACGGTGAAAGAAAAACTCGGTATCCGCGAAGGCCTGCTGCGCTTCTCCGTGGGCATTGAGGACATTGAAGACATTTGGCGCGACATCGATACCGCATTGAATACCACGCTGTAACGCGCCTGCCAAAATGGCAAACAGGCTACCTGAAAATTGTGCTGCATGGCCTTTCAGGTAGCCTTTTATAGTGGATTAAATTTAGATCAGGACAAGGCGGCGAGCCGCAGACAGTACACACGTTACGGCAAGGCGAGCCAACGCTGTACTGGTTTTTGTTAATTCACTATATCTGCCGCCACATTCCCCGAAGCCAGCCCAATCCGCTACAATACGCCCTTTCCCAATAGCGGATTCACTGCGTTTTGCCATGGCATCAGCTTGCCTGGCATCGAAAGCCGGTTAATCCTCTATCTATCTCATTCCGAAAGCCAACATCATGACCATCAAAACCCGTTTCGCCCCCAGCCCCACCGGCTACCTGCATATCGGCGGCGTACGCACCGCGCTGTATTCCTGGGCATTTGCCAGACACCACGGTGGCGAATTCCTGCTGCGTATCGAAGACACCGATTTGGAACGCTCCACCGCCGAGTCTGTGCAAATCATCCTCAACGGCATGCAATGGGTAGGCCTGCACGCCGACAATGCCGATAATATCGTTTACCAAACCCAAAATTTCCAGCGCTACAAAGAGTTAATCCAACAACTGCTGGATTCCGGCCACGCCTACCATTGCTATTGCAGCAAAGAAGAATTGGAGCAGATGCGTGAAAAAGCCGAACGCGAAGGCACGGCCACTTACGACCGCCGCTGGCGGCCGGAAGCCGGTAAAACGCTGCCGGAAATTCCCGCCGGGGTAGAACCCGTGGTCCGCTTCAAAATGCCAACCGACGGTGTAACCAGCTGGAACGATTTGGTGAAAGGCGAAATCAGTATTCCCAACGCCGCGCTAGACGACCTCATCATCGCCCGCGCCGACGGCACGCCCACCTACAACTTCTGCGTGGTGGCCGACGATATGGACATGGGCATCACCCACGTTATCCGCGGCGACGACCATGTGAACAACACGCCGAAGCAAATCAATATTTTCAAAGCCCTCGGCGCCACCCCGCCCGAATACGCCCACCTGCCCATGATTCTGAACGAGCAGGGCAAGAAAATTTCCAAACGCAGCGGCGACACCGTGGCGATTACCGAATACGAAGATCTGGGCATTCTGCCCGAAGCCCTGCTCAATTACCTCGCCCGCTTGGGCTGGGCGCACGGCGACGACGAGTTTTTCAATATGGAGCAGTTCGTGCAATGGTTTGAGCTGGAACACGTTTCTTCCTCCGCCAGCCGCATGGATGCAAAAAAACTGTATTGGATCAACGCCGAACACATCAAAGCCACAAGCAACGCCGAACTGGCCAAACTGGTGCTGCCGCGCTTGGAAAAACAAGGTGTTGCGGTTTCAGGTAGCCCCAAGCTGGAAGACGTGCTGGCACTGGTGAAAGACCGCGCCCACGATTTGAACGCGCTGGCCGCCGAATGCGCCTACTTCTACCGCAAAGCCGTGCCGCTGGAAGCCGATGTGGCCAAACATTGGGATGGCGAAGCTCCCGCCCGAATGCAGCGTTTCGCCGAAAAACTAGCCGAGCTGGCAGAACAGGATTGGACGGCAGAAAACATCCACGCTTTGTTCCCACCGTTCTGCGAAGCCGAAGGCATCAAAATGGGCAAACTCGGTATGCCGCTGCGCCTGGCGGTGTGCGGCACCGCCAAAACGCCGAGCGTGGATGCCGTGTTGGCCTTAATCGGCAAAGAAGAAGTGTTGCGCCGTATCCGCGAATCGGCTTAAGCCTGCGAAAGGCTACCTGAAAGCGGTCATTCTGTTTCAGGTAGCCTCCATCACATCATGAATCAACTCATCCTCGATTTTCCCGCTGCCCCGCCGAGTTTCGATACCTTTCTCGGCCAGGGCAACCGCGAGCTGTTGCAAGTTTTGCGCGAGCAACGCGAGCCCTTTGTGTATGTGTGGGGGCCGGCCGGCGCCGGCAAAAGCCATTTGCTCCAAGCCTGGGCGGCGCAGGCCGAAGCGGCCGGATTGAGCGCACGCTACCTGAATGCTGCCAACGAGCCATTGCACGAGATGCCGCCGGCAGGCTGCCATCTCGCCCTCGACCAAATCGACAGCCTAGATGCCGACGGCCAAGCCGAATTGTTCAATTTCTGCAACCACATCCGCCAAAGCCGGCAGGGCGCGCTCCTGATTGGCGCCAGCGTGCCGCCACCGCGCTTAGCCGTGCGCGAAGACCTGCGCACCCGTATGGGTTACTGCCTGGTGTATGAAATCAAACCGCTCAGCGACGAAGAAAAAATCGCCGCCTTGGTTGAAGCCGCCCGCCTCCACCAAATCCGCATTTCGCCCGATATTTTCCGCTACCTGCTGCACCACTGGCGGCGCGACATCGGCAGCCTGATGGCCATGCTCGACGCGCTCGACCGCCACGCCCTAGCCAGCCACCGCCCCATCACGCTGCCCTTGCTCAAACAACTGCTGCAACAGGATATTTAAACCAATGAACCTCGCCATCTTCGACCTCGACCACACCCTCATCAACTGTGATTCCAGCAGCGAATGGAGCAATTTCTTGCATGAAAAAGGCATCTTCAGCGATGCCGATATGCAGCGCCACCAAGCGTTCGACCAAGACTACCGCAAAGGCTGCCTCGATCTCGATGCCTATCTCGCATTCGTCCTGCGCCCGTTGGCCGAATACAGCCGTGCCGAGTTGGACGAAATGCACCGCGAGTTCATGCAGCGTATCCGCCCAAGTATTACCCAAATGGCCAAAATGCTGGTCGATAGCCACCGTGATGCCGGCGACACACTGCTGTTGATTTCCGCCACCAACGAATTCATCATCACCCCTATCGCCCGCGAATTCGGCATTGAAAACATCATCGGCATCAGCCTTGAAACCAATGATGAAGGCAACTACACCGGCCGCCCGATAGGCACGCCCAGTTTCCAAGAGGGTAAAGTCACCCGCCTGCACCAATGGCTGGCCGAACGCGGCCAAAGCCAGGCCGACTACGAAAAAGTTTATTTCTACAGCGATTCCCGCAACGACCTGCCGCTCTTGGAACAGGTAAACCAACCCGTAGCCGTTAATCCCGATCCAGTGCTCACCCTCACCGCCGCACAGCGCGGCTGGCCGATTTTGGATTTTGTGTGATGATGCTAGCGGCTTAGCCGCAGCATGAAAAAGGCTACCTGAAAATCTTATTGCCAAGGTTTTCAGGTAGCCTTTGGTTTTTATCTATTCCAAACGGCTAATCCACTTCCCGCTCGTGCGGCAGGCGGCCGGCCCAGTCGCTGGCGAACTGGTAGGCGGTGCGGCCGGAGCGGCTGCCGCGCATCTGTGCCCATTGGAGGGCGGCGCGGCGGGCGGTGTCGCCCAGCGGCAGGCCGGCATCGGCCAGCCAGCTTTCGGCAGCGGCGAGGTAGTCTTCTTGGCTGAAGGGGTAGAAGCTGAGCCAAAGGCCGAAGCGGTCGGAGAGGGAGACTTTTTCTTCCACGGCTTCCTGCGGGTGTACTTCGCCGCGCTCGCCGGTGCGGGCAAGGTTGTCGGCCATGTGCTCGGGCATGAGGTGGCGGCGGTTGGAGGTGGCATACACCAATACGTTGTCGGCGCGGCGGGAGAGGCCGCCGTCCAGCGCGGTTTTGAGGGCTTTGTAGCTGTCTTCGCCGTCTTCAAAGGAGAGGTCGTCGCAGAAAACGATGAATTTTTCGCTGCGTGGGGCGAGTAAATCGAGCAGGGCGGGTAGGCCGGCCAGGTCGTGTTTGTCCACTTCAATCAGGCGCAGGCCGCGCTCGGCGTATTCGTGCAGCAGGGCTTTAATGAGCGAGGATTTGCCCGTGCCGCGCGCGCCGGTGAGGAGGGCGTTGTTGGCTGGGCGGCCGGCTAGGAATTGCTCGGTGTTGCGCACCAGGCGCTGGGTTTGCGGGCTGATGGCACACAGGCGGGCGAGGGGAAAAGTGTGCGGGCGGGGCAGGGCGGTGAGCAAGCCGCCGTTGCCGTGTTTCTGCCAGCGGAAGGCGATGGCTTGCCAATCGGGTTCGCGCTGTTCGGGCGGCAGGATTTGGTCGAGGCGGCGCAGTACGGAGGCAGCCTGGGTGAGGAAGGGTTTGAGTTTCATGATGGGGTTGGATGGCTGGTTATCAAAGGAGGGAAGGCTACCTGAAAATGGCGGCACGGCACAAGGGGCAGGGCGGCGATAGCCGGTTGCTATGGCAATGGAAATTGTCATTTGCCCGCCCTGGCAGTATCATTGCCCATTTTTCAAGAAAGCCGCCATGAGCACCGTATTGATTCAAGACTACCTGCGCACCCAAGGCCTGAAACTGCCGGCAGAGGCGGTGCAGATCGCCATGCTCACTGCCAGTAGCGTGATGGCAGCGGGCAGGGCGGAGATTGAGCCGGAAATCCTGTGGTATCGCGGTGCAGACGGCGCATTGGAGCAACATCTGCCGCGCAACGAAGCGCACCACGCCCGGCTGCGCCAAATCTTTATGGCGCTCGATTCCGCCTACACCGCCAGCCCCTGCCGCAGTGCCGCCGTGTATCTGCTGCACACACCAGGCAGCCTGTTGCACCTGGTGGCACAAGGCAAGCCGTTGGAAAAGCTGCTCGCGGTAGAGCAAGACTTAGAAGCCGCACACACTGTCCACCTGGCCACACGCAGCGCGCAAACTGGCTGGCTGAACCAAATAGACGACGTCGCCCAATGGCTGCAAAACGGCGACCTCGCCGGCAGCCGACACCGCCCCGGCAGCCAGCTGGCCGTGCCGGTATGCGCCGAAAACGGCCGCGTGCTCGGCGTGGTGTATCTCGAGCATGGCCACACCGCCGCCTTCGACGAAGCCGCCCAAAGTATCTGGGTCGGCCTGGCTCTCGCCCTGACCGAACCGCTTGCCGCCTTGTTGCAACCGGAAGAAGCCACCGAATAAAGGCTACCTGAAAAATTAAAAATAACCATTCCACGCACAACACAATAAGTAACCACCATGACCCCGCTAAAATTCATCGCAGCCTGCCGCCTGCCCACCGAATACGGCATCTTCACTATGCACGGTTTCGAAGAGCCCAGCGGCCAAGAACACATTGCCCTGAGCATGGGCGACATCGCCAACGGCGAGCCCGTGCTCTCCCGCATCCATTCCGAATGCCTCACCGGCGACGCGCTGTTTTCGCAAAAATGCGACTGCGGCCCCCAGCTGCAAGCCGCCATGCAGGCCGTGCAGCGCGAAGGGCGCGGCGTGATTGTGTATCTGCGCCAAGAAGGGCGCGGCATCGGCCTGATCAATAAAATCCGCGCCTATGCGCTGCAAGACCAAGGCCTCGACACCGTAGAAGCCAACCTCGCCCTCGGCTTGCCCATAGACGCCCGTGATTTCAGTTTGGCCCAAGCTATCTACCAACACCTCGGCGTCCACTTCATCCGCCTGCTTACCAATAATCCCGATAAAATCAACAAGATGGAGCAAAGCGGCATTAAAATCACCGAACGCGTGCCGCTCTTGGTGGGCCAAAACCGCGAAAACACAGGCTACCTGCAAACCAAAGCCGCCAAACTCGGCCATTTGATCGACAACTGATTTTTCAGGTAGCCTCCTGCCCAAGGCCACCTGAAACCTAAAATCCACCCAACAAAGGCAACTTCCATGACCCTCCGCATCGGACAAGGCTACGACGTCCACCAGCTCGTGCCCGGCCGCCCGCTCATTCTCGGCGGCGTAACCATCCCCTTTGAAAAAGGCCTGCTCGGCCATTCCGATGCCGACGCCCTGCTGCATGCCATCACCGATGCCCTGCTTGGAGCCGCCGCCTTGGGCGATATTGGCACCCACTTCCCCGACTCCGCCGCCGAACATAAAGACGCCGACAGCCGCGCCCTGTTGCGCCAAACCTACGCTGCTGTGCAAGCCCAAGGCTGGCGCGTAGTGAACGTGGACAGCACCATCATCGCCCAGCAGCCCAAATTGCGCCCCCATATCGACGCCATGCGCGCCAACATCGCTGCCGACTTGGGGCTGGCTGAGAACTGCGTCAATATCAAAGGCAAAACTAACGAAAAACTCGGCTACCTCGGCCGCATGGAAGGCATCGAAGCCCAAGCCGTGGTGCTGCTGGAAAGGGCTGGCGGATAAACCCCGAATTCCGAGTATAAAAACGAAAAACTAGCGGGAGGGGTGCGGATTTGCCAAGCCGCCCGTTTTTCAGGTAGCCTCAAGCCCCATCAGGCTACCTGAAACCGGATTTGCCCCTTCTTTCCTTTTCAGGTAGCCTCTTTGCCACCAGCCGGAAAGGCCGCACGATGAAATTCACCAATCTCCACCAAAACTTTATCCTCCTCGCCCCGTTCAGCATCAAGCAACACCTTGAAAACCGTGCCTTCTGGCCCACCTTCATCAACGAAATCACTCCCTTCGCCGGAAAAATCAAAGGAATACCGCGCATCGGCGCCGGCCAGTATGACGGCAACGGGAAAGTCAAACTCGGCCGTCTATCGTGGTGCGCGGAAATATTGCAGAAACTTGCCGATAACTACTACCTCAGCGCCCAGCCGGAAGCCTTTGAATTTTCCTACCTCAATGCCGATTTCCCCAGCCCCGTTACCTGTTCCAAGCAAGACACCACACCGGCACTTACCCTGATGCTGGATGACGCCAGTTACGTCGGCCTGCCGCAGAGCGGCCTGCTGCTCAGCTTCCGCCAAGATTATTTCGACGAACTGGGCGAAACTGTTGTGTACGAATTGCTCGACCGCCTCAGTGCGCTGCTGCAAGCCGGTTTGCGCCTGCGGAAACAAACGCAATACGGCCTACCCCTGCAATGAAGGCCTTTCCGGCGCATGGCAAGACTGCATCATGGATTTATTCCCCTCCCATGCCGCCGAGCTGACGAAAAAAGGCTGGGAAATTAAAAAAGATTTTGCCGGCTGGGCAAAGTTCTAAATCCCGTCCGCCAAAGCAAAAGAGCAGGGCGGCCGCATACCCAAACTCCCGCCCGCATAGTAGAATAAGGCTACCTGAAACGAAGCCAAGCCCACCAATCACGATAACAGGAGAACACTATGTCCGCCCAAGACCAACTCAAACGCACCGCCGCCCAAAAAGCCCTCGAATTCGTGCCCGAAAATGCCTACATCGGCATCGGCACCGGCAGCACCGTAAACTTTTTCATCGAAGAGCTGGCCAATAGCGGCATCCGCATCAAAGGTGCCGTTTCCACCTCCAAAGCCACCAGCGAACTCTTGAAACAACACGGCATTCCCGAAGTGCCGCTCACCGAAGCCGCCGAGCTGCCCGTGTATATCGACGGCGCCGACGAAGTCAACCACAGCCTGCAAATGATTAAAGGCGGCGGCGGTGCGCTGTTGGCCGAAAAAATCGTGGCCAGCGCCGCCGAAAAATTCGTTTGTATCGTAGATGAGAGCAAATACGTTTCCAGGCTGGGCAAATTCCCACTGCCGATCGAAATCATCCCTGCCGCCCGCTCGCTGGTATCGCGCCAGCTGCTCAAATACGGCGGCAGCCCGCAGCTGCGCTTGAATTTCACCACCGACAGCGGCCACAAAATCATCGATGTGCACAATATGCCCATCAACGAGCCACTCAAACTGGAAGACGAACTCAACCGCATCCCCGGCATCGTGGAAAACGGCCTGTTCGCCCGCCATCCCGCCCACGTGCTGATTATCGGCCGGGCAGAAGGCGCAGAAGTGATCAAAATCGGCAGCTGATTGCAGCCGTTTGGCCGGGTAGGGCGGTAGGCTACCTGAAAATGGCAGCCTGCAATAGGGGCGCAAACTTGCCCCAGGCTGGCGCACAACCGCACGCGCTCGCCTGGATATTTCCATATTTCAGGTAGCCTCAAGCAGCATTCATCAGGCTACCTGAAAACATCAAGCCAATTGAAAATACGCAATCTTTACGCAGGAAGACAAGTTTCTGCATATCCATCACCAGCTCAATCCATCAGAAAGGAAACGCATGAAACTGCAAGATAGAGTCATCCTGATTACCGGCGCATCACAAGGCCTTGGGGCAGAAGCCGCCCGCGCCTGTGCCGAAGCCGGCGCCACCGTAGTGTTGGTGGGGAGGCATCAGAAAAAGCTGGAAAAAGTGTACGACACCATCGTTTCCGCCGGCTGTCCCGAGCCCTTTGCCGTGGTGTTCGACTTGATGGCCGCTGAAGAACAGGAATACGAACGCCTGGCCAAAGCCGTGGCCGAAGCCACTGGCGGCCGTCTCAACGGCATCATTCATAGTGCCGCCTATTTTTACGCACTCTCGCCGCTCGAATTCCAAACTGTGGCTGAGTGGGTAAACCAATACCGCATCAACACCGTCGCTCCCATGGCGCTCACCCGCGCCTGCCTGCCTATGCTGCAGGCCGCCTCCGACGCATCGGTGGCCTTTATCGGCGAGAGCCACGGTGAAACCCCGCAAGCCTACTGGGGCGGCTTCGGCGCCTCCAAAGCCGCTTTGAACTATTTGTGCAAAGTTGCCGCCGATGAATGGGCGCGTTTTCCCAATCTGCGCGCCAATGTACTCGTTCCCGGCCCCATTAACTCCCCACAACGCATGAAAACCCATCCCGGCGAATCCCGCAGCGAACGCCGCGAATTAAGCGAACTCGCCCCTGAGTTTGTGTATTGGATGAGCGAGGAAAGCAAAGGCCGCAGTGGCGAGATTGTGTATCTATAAGTAGTTTAAATTGGTGCAGCAGATTTTCAGGTAGCCTGATTGCATGTGAGAAGGCTACCTGAAAATTTTCGCTGCCTTGCAGATTGTTTACCACCAGCAAATGTATATTATTAGCCTGCATAAAATGAATAATACTAAAATTCGCATAATGTATATTATGTAAAATTATTCGTAAGTAATATTGAATCGTATGCCTGAGTTGTATACAGATGGCTTTGCTACTTATGCTGATCTTTTAAAATATACGCCTTCAAAAAACGCCGAAACGGATTGATTGACCGTTTCGGCGTTTGTTTATTATTGCGGAACAGATTTAAGCAAAATCCAATTTACCTAACACGAAGTCGATATCTTTATCACCACGGCCGGAAAGATTTACCAGCAGGCGTTTGCTGCTGTCGAGTTCGGCGGCACGGCGTAAGGCATAGGCAACGGCGTGGGCGGATTCGAGCGCGGGAATAATGCCTTCTTCGCGTGAGAGTGTCAGGAAGGCACTGAGGCATTCGGTATCGGTGGCGGTTTCGTAGCGACCGCGGCCGATATCCTTCAAATGGCAATGCTGCGGGCCGACGCCGGGGTAATCCAGACCGGAGGCGATGGAATGTACGGCGGCGGGAGTGCCGTCTTCGTTTTGCAGGTAGTAGCAGTTGAAGCCTTGGATATTGCCGAATTTGCCTTTGGTCATGGTGGCGGCGTGGCGGCCGGGCTTGTCGAGGCCTTCTCCTGCAGGCTCTACGCCCACCAAGGCTACGGATTGGTCTTCCATAAAGGCGTTGAACAGGCCGATGGCGTTGGAACCGCCGCCCACGCAAGCGATGACTTCATCCGGCAAGCCGCCCTGCTCGCGCTGGAATTGTTCGCGCGCTTCGTGGCCGACAATGCTTTGGAAATAGGCCACCATTTCGGGATACGGTGCCGGGCCAACCACGGAGCCGATGGCAAACATGCTGCTGTCGATTTGTTCCAGATAGGCGGCAAAAGCGCTATCAACGGCTTCTTTAAGCGTACCGGCGCCGGCGGATACGGGCACGAGTTTGGCGCCGAGGATTTTCATGCGGGATACATTGGGATGCTCTTTGGCAATATCGACCACGCCCATGTGGATTTCGCATTCGAGCCCGAGCAAGGCAGCGGCGGTGGCCAGCGCTACGCCGTGTTGGCCTGCGCCGGTTTCGGCGATCACTTTTTTCTTGCCGAGTTTTTTAGCCAGCAGCACTTCGCCGATGCAGTGGTTGATTTTGTGGGCGCCGGTGTGGTTGAGGTCTTCGCGTTTGAGGAAGATTTGTGCGCCACGTTTGGAGAGGGTGCGGGCATGGTAGATGGGGCTGGGGCGGCCGACATAGGTGGCTTGCAGGCGTTTCATTTCGCTGATGAAATCGGCATCGCGGATGATGCTGTGAAAGCCGGCTTCCAGTTCGGAGAGGGCTTGGGCAAGGGCGGGATGGCCGATGCGGCCGCCGTGTTGGCCGAAGTTGCCGTTTTGATCGGGAAGGATGAGGGGGTTGAGCTGCTCTTGAATCATGTTTTCTCCTGTTGGGTGTGAGAAGGGATGGTTTTCAGGTAGCCCTTTGAGGATGGGAGGCTACCTGAAAAATGGA
This sequence comes from Eikenella sp., assembly GCF_057315495.1. NCBI lineage: Bacteria > Pseudomonadati > Pseudomonadota > Betaproteobacteria > Neisseriales > Neisseriaceae > Eikenella > Eikenella sp. The sequence goes on along the minus strand of NZ_DBHKXY010000028.1, from coordinate 15,516 downwards.
AATGGCCGCCCTGCCCTGTTTTCAGGTAGCCTCTGCCCGGGTAAGCAGCATCGCATCGCCGTAGCTGAAAAAGCGGTATTGCTGCTCGATGGCATGGCGGTAGGCGGCGCGGATGTGTTCGACGCCGGAAAAGGCACTCACCAGCATCAGCAGGGTGGACTTGGGCAGGTGGAAGTTGGTAATCAGGCCGTCGGCTACCTGAAAGCGGTAGCCCGGGGTGATGAAAATATCGGTATCGCCCTCGCCTGCTTGCAGATGGCCGCTTTGGGCTGCGGCTTCCAGGCTGCGCATGGAGGTGGTACCGACAGCCCATACGCGTTTGCCGTTTGCTTTGGTTTCCGCAATGGCGGCAACGGTTTCGGCGGGGATGCTATACCACTCTTTATGCATTTTATGTTCGGCAATATTTTCGCTGCGCACGGGCTGGAAGGTGCCGGCGCCCACGTGCAGGGTAATTTCGGCGCGGCGGATACCGTTTGCCTGCAGTTGGTTCAACAATTCAGAGGTGAAGTGCAAGCCGGCGGTGGGAGCGGCAACGGCGCCTTGGTGTTTGGCGTAAATGGTTTGGTAGCGTTCGTCGTCGGCTGCGTCGGCAGCACGCTCAATATAGGGCGGCAGCGGCAAGCGGCCGGTTTGTTCGAGAATTTGGTATACGTTGAGGCTACCTGAAAACCGCAGCTTAAAAAGCTCGCCTTCGCGTTCTTCCATTTGCGCCCGAATGCCGCCGTCAAATTCCAGCAGGCTGCCGGGTTTGGGCGACTTGGAGGAGCGGATGTGCGCCAGGGCGCAGTGTTCGCCCAATACGCGTTCGATCAAGGCTTCAATGCGCCCGCCGCTGGCTTTGTGCCCGAATAGGCGGGCTTTCATCACTTTGGTGTTGTTGAACACAAGCAGGTCTCCGGCTTCGATCAGGTTTGGCAGCTCGGCAAACAGGCGGTCACATAGGAGGCCGTCTGAGCGGGCATCGAGCAGTCGGCTGCTGCCGCGCTGTTTGGGCGGCTGTTGGGCAATCAGGTGTTCGGGCAGGTGGAAATCGAAATCGGCAAGCTGCATGGCACAGTAGGCAGACGGAGAAAAGCGGGCATTATATAACCATTTTGCCTGGGTGTTTGGGGTTTACATTTTCAGGTAGCCTCATATCGGCAAAGGCTACCTGAAAAATTGGCAAGGGTTTTAAACCGATATTTTCAGATTACCCTCCTCCACCTCTGAAAAAATCGGCTAAAACCCTTGCCAGACGGGCATAAAGCAGCTACCTTTCGTTTGATTCCCTGTTGCGTACGGTATTTCGATGAGCAAACAGCTGTATTCCGGCAAAATTTGGAGCAAACTCTGGCTGAAAGCGCTGCTTTTCGGCCTGGTTTTGTTGGCATTGTGGCTGGGTGCATCATTCGGTTTGAGCCGATTGCTCAGTGAAGCCCGCATCCGCCAAACCGCCAATCAAATGCTGGCTGCGCAAGGCCAGCAGCTGAATTTCGACGGCCGCCAAATCGAACGCGGCTGGTTTCCCTACCCTTATGTGGTGCTGCACCAAGTGGGATTGAGCCGTGCGCAGGAAAACGGCCAAACGCTGGATGCCGAGGCCGTGCGGCTTTCATTTAGTTGGTCGGCTTTGTGGGGCGATGTATCTATCCACAGCTTGCACCTGCAACGTGCCAGCATCAGCGCACGTCGGCTGGAAAGCGGGCAATGGGAAGTGGCTGGATTCACTGCTAACCAAACAGCGAGCAGCACCCTGCCCCGCCATATCGAACTTGATGATTGTTCCCTGCGTCTGCAATACGGCGAACAAAAACAAACCCTGCGCCAAGTGTCTGGCTTTATCGATCGTGCCGACGAAAACTTTAGCCTCTCTGCCAGCCTGTTTACCCCGCAGGAATACCGGATAGAAGCTTCCGGCGCTTATAGCGGCAGCCACTTTGAACAACTTCAAGCCAATTTGGCTGGCTTCCTACCCGACGGCCAGCCCTTCACCGCCGCCTGGCAAGGCAATGCCGACTATACCCCCGGGCAAAGCCGCCTCAACACCAAAGAAGGCCGCCTCAGCATCCAAATCCCCGATTGGCAGCTCAACATCGAAGGCAATACCCGCAACTGGCAACTCACCCCCGGCAGCGCCGTATTGCCCGAAACCCACATCATCTTCAGCAACGCCGACCCAGCAAACGGCCAGCCCCCCGCCGATGCCGTGCGCCACAGCGGCAGCGGCAGCATCAACAAAGTCTCCTATCAAAACCAAACCCTGGAAATCGGCAGCTTCCAAATCAGCGGCACCGCCGAATACGGCCGGGGCAGCAGCGGCTACAGCGCCAACGGCCGCCTCCAAGCCGGCCCTGGCCATTTCCAAATCGACAGCCTCTACCTCAGCACCCGCCACAACGCCGCCCCCGGCAGCATGCCCTACCTCTCCGGCCAATGGCACGGCCAAGCCGCCGGCAACGGCCAAAGCTGGAACGCCGAGCTGCAAGGCAGCCTCGACAACAACGAAGGCTACCTGAAAATTTCCGGCAGCCTCAGCGAACAAGGCCACGACATCCAAGCTGCCCTCAACCTGAGCAAACTCTCCCTCAGCGGCTACCTCGAATCCGAGCGCCCCGCCGCCGCCGAAAACACCCTGCCCCTATGGCTCCAATATTGGCCGCAGGCCCTGAGCCGCCGCCAAATCAGCCTCACCCTCGATATCGGCACACTCGAAAGCTCCGGCCTGCAAATCCAAAACTTCCACAGCACCCTGCACCTTGATGCCGACAAGCTCGAAGCCCAAACCATCAAAATGCAGATGTACGAAGGCAGCGCCGAAGGCAGCGCCGTGTTGCACCAAGGCAGCCGCCCCAAATGGGAAGCCGCCCTCCAATTCAGCAACATCCAAATCAAACCCATGCTGCAAGACGCCTTCCGCTTCAACCACCTCAGCGGGCGCGGCAACGCATCCTTCCGCCTGGGTGCCGAAGGCCTCAAACGCAGCGAATGGCACACCACCCTAGCCGGGCGCGGCAAAATCGTGCTCGACAACGGCGCGTGGCAAGGCATCAACCTCGGCAAACTCCTCAACAGGCCCGAGAATCTACCCGCCCAAAACCTGATCCGCTACAACGCCGAGAGCAGCACCCCCTTCCGCCATTTCAGCATCGAAGCCAGTGTAGAAAACGGCATCGGCACCACCCCGCGCCTCAGCCTGCAAAGCGACAGCCTCAACCTCAGCGGCCAAGGCAACTTCGACATTCGAACTGCTACCCTCAACTACGCCGTGCTCGCTAGCGCAGGCCAAGACCTCTGGTTGCCGCTTAAAATCAACGGCAGCATCAGCCGCCCCAACTTCGCCCTCGACTACCAACGCATCACCGGCAATCTGCAAAGCCCCGAACAAAAACAACGCGCCTTGCAAGATGTACTGCAACAGCAATGGCAGTGGATACAGAAACTGCCGGAGAACCAACAGCCATAGCTGTGCCACCTTGCTTCCAAATTTGCTTGTCTTTTCCTAGTAATAAGTTTCAGGTAGCCTAAACCGGCTAAACGAAGGCTACCTGAAAGCGGAAGCCTTAGCGCAGTTAAAACTTGCAGCGTAGTTTTTCAGGTAGCCTGCTACTTGAATCGGATTGATCCCACAAAAAACAGCCTGCCGCTGAAGCGTACAGGCTGTTGCTATTTGGAAAGGGCTTTGCCGAGTTTGGCAATGGTTTGGTGTTTTTAGTCCTCTTGCGCCCCAAGTTGCAGGTAGTTCTGCAAGCCCAAATTTTGCACCAGATCCAGCTGGGTTTCCAGCCAGTCGAGGCGTTCTTCGTTTTCGCCTTTCTGTTTTTCCAACAGCTGGCGGGAAACGTAGTCCTGCTTTTCTTCGCACACGGCAATGGCTTCTACCAGTGCTTGGTGTTTGTCTTGCTCTTTTTGCAGGTCGCAGCGGATGATTTCTTCGGTGTTTTCGCCAATCAGCAGTTTGCCGAGCTCTTGCAGGTTGGGCAGGCCTTCCAGCAGGAGGATGCGCTCAATCAGGGCATCGGCTGCTTTCATCTCGGTGATGGATTGTTTGTAGAAATAACCGCCCAGCTCTCCCAAGCCCCAGTTTTTCAGGATGCGGGCATGCAGGAAATACTGGTTGATGGTGATGAGCAGGATGCCCAAATTTTTATTGAGCTGGCGGATAACTTCGCGATCGCCTTTCATGCGTTTTCCTTTCTGTATTACAGCTGGCTTTGCAGATAATTCTGCTCGCCAACGAGGTCGATAAGGCGCAGCTGTTGTTCGAGCCAGTGGGCGTGATCTTCTTCAGTGTCTTTGAGCTGATTAATCAGCAAATCACGGGTTACATAGTCTTGCTTTTCTTCGCACAATTTGATGCCGCGTTTGAGGTTTTCGCGTACTTCGTATTCGGTATCCAAATCGAATTGCAGCATTTCGCGCACATTACGACCGATACGCACAGGAGCGGGCACCATCTGTGGTGTGCCGCCGAGCATCAGGATGCGGCGGATGAAATCGGCGGCGTGGCCGGTTTCGTCTTCCATTTCGTGGCCGATGCGCTCGAAGAGCTTGGTGTAGCCCCATTCGTCGTACATGCGGGAGTGGATGAAATATTGATCGCGGGCGGCAAGTTCGCCAGCCAATAGTTGGTTCATGTAGTCGATAACTTCTTTATTGCCTTGCATTGTTTTGCTCCTGTAAATAAATAGAATGATGCGTGTAATGGCAGCAGTAATATATGCTGTCGTTTCAACTTGGTGGATTATACGCAGCTTAATGCGAAAATTCTCATATCGCGCTTATTAATGCGAATAATTATCCTGAAAAATAAGCAATTTCTTTTTAGTGTGCAGTAGAAAATTTCATGAAAATAAAATGGTTAGGCAGCTTAGTTTAGCCAAGTGAATCTGCCAATGATTATCAGTGGATAAATTATTTACTTTTCTTTGCACTTAATAGTGTGTTTTTTAGGAATTTCATTAGAAACATTGGTTTGTGTGTGCATGATAACTATTACTATTTCATTAGGCACAACGGGCTATTTGCTGGTCTTGCCTTCTGTATTAGTAAAGGTTACCTGGAAATGGGTTCCTGCGAGGGAAACAGTTTTCAGGTAGCCTTTTGATGTTGAAACTTGGATTAAATATATCTTCATACCAAGCGATGATGTACCAGTAGTACGAAAGTGAGATACAACAAAGGCTACCTGAAACCCTCTTTCAGGTAGCCTTTGCCGACAAGTCTATCAAGCGGTTTCGCTGCCGCCGACAGTTAAGCCGGCATCGATACGCAGCGTGGGTTGTCCCACGCCCACGGGAACGCTCTGCCCTTCTTTGCCGCACACGCCGATGCCGCTGTCGAGCGCCATGTCGTTGCCGATCATGCTCACGTGTTTAAGCACTTCCGGCCCGCTACCGATGATGGTAGCGCCTTTCACAGGATATTGCAGCTTGCCGTTTTCCACCCACCACGCTTCGGAGGCGCTGAACACGAATTTGCCGCTGGTAATGTCCACTTGCCCGCCGCCGAAGTTCACGGCATACAGGCCTTTTTCAATTGAAGCGATGATTTCTTCCGGCTCGCGGTTACCGTTTTGCATGAAAGTGTTGGTCATGCGCGGCATGGGCGTAGCGGCGTAGCTTTCACGGCGGCCGTTGCCGGTTACTGCCATGCCCATCAGTCGGGCGTTAGTTTCGTCTTGCAGGTAGCCGGCCAGGATACCGTCTTCAATCAGCACAGTTTGGCGGGTGGCATTTCCTTCGTCGTCCAGATTGAGCGAGCCGCGCCGCTGCTCGATATTGCCTTGATCCACCACGGTTACGCCTTTGGCAGCCACCCGTTCGCCCAAACGACCGGCAAACGCGCTGGTGCCTTTGCGGTTGAAATCACCTTCCAGCCCGTGCCCCACGGCTTCGTGCAACAGCACGCCCGGCCAGCCACTGCCGAGCACCACGGTCATGCTGCCGGCTGGCGCAGGGCGCGATTCCAGATTGACCAAAGCCTGCTTTACCGCCGCCTCCACATAACTGCGCAGCCGCTCTTCGCTGAAATAATCCAGCCCGAGCCGCCCGCCGCCGCCGAAGCTGCCCACTTCGCGCCGCTCGCCCTGCTTGGCCACCACGGTGATGCTCAGGCGCACCAGCGGGCGGATATCGGCAGCGGTAATGCCGTCCAACCGCGCCAGATAGATTAAATCGTGTTCGCAAGTCAGCCCGGCCATCACTTGTACAATCCGCGGATCAGCAGCTTTGGCCAGTTGCTCCACACGGTTGAGCAGCGCCACTTTGGCGGCGGAGTCTAAGCCGTGAATCGGATTATCCGGCGTATAGAGTGCAAGCTGCTGGTGGCTGGCTGAACCAGCCAGATTGATCTGCCGTTCCTGCCCGGCTGCGCCGATGGTGCGCACTGCCTCCGCTGCCTGCCGCAATACGGCTGGGCTTAGGCTGTCGGCATACGCAAACGCCGTTTTCTCACCCGACACCGCCCGCACGCCCACGCCTTGGTCAATCTGAAAACTGCCGGATTTCACCATGCCCTCTTCCAAATGCCAGCTTTCATAAGCAGTGCGCTGGCAGTAGATATCGGCATAGTCCACTTGATGGGTGGAAATAGCAGATAAAGCACGGGCGATTTCGTCTGTGCCCAGTTGGTTGGCATGCAGCAGTTGTGCGGAAACGGTGGGGTGCGCTGTGTTCATGGTGTTATAAAGATTAAAAGCGAAAGTGGGGCGGCATTATATAACGGCTGGGTAGCAGCCCGTATTGCCTGTTGGCTGTATTGTGAAAATAAATCGCACCCATGCTCATTGATAAAAATATTTTCCATTTAAATATTGATAACAATTATCGTTTGTGTATAATAGCCATACCCCTTTCTTATGGGGTATAGCAAAAAAGCTATATCTACCCAATTCCACAGGAGTGCGCCTAGCGAAACCAATTGCTTAACATCCCAATACTCAAAACCGAAAAGTTGAAGCCCGCTGCCGAAAACAGCGGGTTTCGGCTATTTATAACGCCTGTAAAACAACGCCGGATTTACTCTGCTAATCTAAATTAAGCTATAATGCCCCGCTTTTGGGCGCAGGCTACCTGAAAACCAAACAGCCTGCACACAGACAACTTCCCCGAGGACACGAAAAATGGGCTTTTTGCAAGGCAAAAAAATCCTGATTACCGGCATGATTTCCGAGCGTTCCATTGCCTATGGCATCGCCAAAGCTTGCCGCGAACAGGGCGCTGAGCTGGCGTTTACCTATGTGGTAGACAAATTGGAAGAGCGCGTGCGCAAAATGGCGGCCGACTTCGGCTCTGATCTGGTATTCCGCTGCGACGTGCAAAATGATACTGAAATTGAACAAGTATTTGCCGATCTGGGCAAAAAATGGGACGGCCTCGACGGCTTGGTACACGCCATCGCGTTCTCGCCCAAAGAGGCCCTCAGTGGCGACTTCTTAGACAGCATCAGCCGTGAAGCCTTTGAAATTTCACACGACGTTTCCGCCTACAGCCTGCCTGCACTGGCCAAGGCCGCCCGCTCGATGATGCGCAACCGCAACAGCGCCATCCTCGCACTCACCTATCTGGGCGCCGTGCGTGCCATCCCCAACTACAACGTGATGGGCATGGCCAAAGCCAGCTTGGAAGCCGCGATCCGCTTCACTGCCGCCTGTGTCGGCCCCGAAGGCATCCGCTGCAACGGCATTTCCGCCGGCCCGATTAAAACCCTGGCCGCTGCCGGTATCGCCGATTTCGGCCGTCTGCTCAGCCACGTTGCTTCGCAAAACCCGCTGCGCCGCAACGTAACCATCGAAGAAGTGGGCAATACCGCTGCCTTCCTGCTGTCCGACCTCTCCTCCGGCATCACCGGCGAAATCACCTATGTGGACGGCGGCTACAGCATCAACGCCCTAAGCGGCACCGGCGCCTAATTTTCCGCCCGATTTAGCCCGTTAAGGGCATACAGGCTACCTGAAAACAATTTTAACGAAAGTAAAAATCCGTTTTCAGGTAGCCTCTTGCTTGCCCAGCACCAAGACAGTGCCCCGTTTTGGTGTTATCCTTGCGCTTTCCTAATATCACGCATTTTGGTTGTTGCATGAAAAAACTCCTTTGGCTGTTCTCCGGCCTCATCCTGCTGCTGGCCGCCCTGTTCCTCGGCGCGCCCTACTATCTTGGTATCAAAGCCGAGCAAAGCCTGAACAAACAGCATGAAATCCTAAGCCACACATCCTTCTTGCAAGTCGAATCCCGCCGCTACGAGCGCGGCTGGTTCAGTTCGCACGAAACCACCGTGGTGCGCTTCAAGCCCACCTTCCTGGCGCAGCTGCAAGACAAACTGCCCGACAACATCAAAACCATCCTCACCCAGCCCATCACGCTGGAGAGCAACATCAAACACAGCCTGTTTGCCAACGGCAGCATGCCTGTGCGCGCCGTGGTAGACACCGAATTCGTTTTCCAGCCCGAAAGCCGCGAAATACTGCAACGCTTCTTCGGCAGCCAAGCCCCTGCCAGCCTGCGCAATGTGATCCAACTCAACGGCAACGGCCGCCTCACTTGGCAGGTACCCGCCTTCAAATACCAAGAGCTCTCCGGCATCGCCATCAACTGGCAAGGCCTCGAAGGCAGCACCGACTACGCCAAATACTTCACCGAATACCAAAGCAGCCTGAACAACCCCGGCCTCACCATCACCCTGGCCGACAAAGGCAGCGTTTCCTACAAAAACCTCCAGTTGCACACCGAAACCCGCGAAGGCAGCCACAACCTTGCCTTGGGCAGCAGCAAGCTCACTCTCGGCCAGGTGGAAGTAGAATGGAAAGACAGCATCAACTACGACATCCGTCTCAATGATGTGCTGAACATGGTGTCCGACCTGCAAATCGGCAGCTTCATCAACCCCTACGGTCAAGTGCCGCCTGCCAAAATCACCCTCAACGATCTGCAAATCGAAACCCGCATGGATCAAGACGGCCGCTGGGTGAACACCGAAGGCAAATTCGGTTTCGCCAAGCTCAACTACGGCAGCGACAACTACGGCCCGCTGGCCATCCACGTGAGCGCCGAACACCTCGATGCCGAAAGCCTCGCCGCGCTCAAAACCCGCCGCGACCAGCTCATCACCCAGCGCCTCAGCGACGAGCAAATGCGCGAAGCCCTGCTTGCCGCCCTGCGCAACGAAGCCGCCGGCCTGTTTACCAACGATCCCGTTATCCGGCTCAAACAGTTCGACCTCACCACCCCGCAAGGCATGATCAGCGGCAACGGCGAACTCAAATTCAGCGGCCTTACCGCTGCCGATTTGAACGATATCGACAATCTGCTCGCCAAAACCGACGCCGATTTCCATATCGCCGTACCGCAGCAAGTGATCGAACGGCTCACCACCGCTCAAGCCAAAAACTACATCAGCGTCGATCCTTCCCTGCCCGATGCCGACCATGAAATCAAAGAAGCCGTGCGCCTGTGGCTCGACAGCGTGCTCGAAAGCATGGCGCGGCAAGGCTACCTGAAAATCGACGGCAAGCAAATCGTGAGCACCCACATCGTGATGCGCAACAGAACCTTCAGCATGAACGGCAAGCGCATCGAATCGCAGGCCGATGAAAACCTGCTGCCCGACAGCTCCCTGCCCGCCGATTCCAGTGCCCCGGCCATGCCGGCATCCGTACCGGCCGCCGCCTCGGCCGCTTCCGCCCCGCCGAAGGGCGCATCTGCCCCCTAGCCCAGCAACAGAAGGCTGCCGTTTCAGGTAGCCTTCTGATTATTTTCCAAGCAAGCGTTGCACAAAATGAGCCAGCCGCCCTACCCGCCCGCCGCCTATCCGGAAAAAGTAGGCATCTACCCTGCCCACTGCCATTCCGGCGGCAGCTATTTCTACGACGACGTGCTCGAATACCGCGTATGCCATCCCGAGCGCGGTGCCCCCGATTTATATGAAGGCGACGACTACTTCCATTCCTTCGCCACCCATGCCGAAGCCCTCGCCTTTTCCCAAGGGCAGCCCGGCAGCGAAGCCCCGCTCGTCCTCGTCCGCCAGCAAGAATATATCGACGAACCCCAGCCCGGCACCTTCATCCGCCGTGTCGGCGAACGCATCACCGAATGGCTGCCGGAATGGCTGGAAAACAGCCGGCGCCAGCCCGGCTCAATCGAAGCCTTTCTAGCCCAACAGGCTACCTGAAAGCAGACGAACTGAGCGCCAGCAAGGCAAACGGCAAGCTCGAACAAATTTCGCTAAAATGCAACCGGACACAGCAATATAATTTTCAGGTAGCCCACCTGCTTCTCCCCCGCCTTCCCAAAAGGCTACCTGAAAACGGAGCAAAGCAGAGTTTCTGCGAAGCTAAAACGAAGCGAAGTTCCTGCGAAACTAATTGTCAAAACCAAGGCAGCGCTGCTGTAAAGACCAAACAAAACCGCAATCAAATTAACCCACTAAGGCTACCTGAAACCCCATTCCCCATCATGCTCCACACCGATTCCCTCACCGCCGCCGAACCCGAACGCCTCATCACCGCCCGCCAGATTTCCAGCCAGGAAGAACAGCTCGAACGCGCCCTACGCCCCAAAACCCTTGCCGACTACATCGGCCAGGCCAAAACCAAAGAGCAGCTCGGCATCTTCATCCAAGCCGCCAAAAAACGCGGTGAAGCCCTCGACCACACCCTCCTGTTCGGCCCGCCCGGCCTGGGCAAAACCACCCTCGCCCACATCATCGCCAAAGAGCTCGGCGTCAACCTGCGCCAAACCAGCGGCCCCGTGCTCGAGCGTGCCGGCGACCTGGCCGCCCTGCTTACCAACCTCGAGCCGCATGACGTGCTCTTCATCGACGAAATCCACCGCCTCAGCCCCGTGGTGGAAGAAATCCTCTACCCCGCCCTCGAAGACTACCAGCTCGATATCATGATTGGCGAAGGCCCCGCTGCCCGAAGCGTGAAAATCGACCTGCCCCCATTTACGCTAGTAGGTGCCACCACCCGTGCCGGCATGCTCACCAACCCCCTGCGCGACCGCTTCGGCATCGTCTCCCGCCTCGAGTTCTACAGTAGCGCCGACCTCGCCACCATCGTTTCCCGCTCCGCAGGCTTGCTGCAAATGAGCCTCGACGACACCGGTGCCTTCGAAATCGCCCGCCGCAGCCGCGGCACCCCGCGCATTGCCAACCGCCTGCTACGCCGCGTGCGCGACTATGCCGAAGTAAAAAGCAACGGCCGAGTGGATGCCGCCCTAGCCGATGCCGCCCTGCAAATGCTCGATGTGGACAACGAAGGCCTCGACATGATGGACCGCAAATTCCTCGAAGCCGTGCTGCACAAATTTGCCGGCGGCCCTGTCGGCCTGGACAATATCGCCGCCGCCATCGGCGAAAGCCCCGACACCATCGAAGACGTGATCGAGCCCTACCTCATCCAACAAGGCTTCCTCCAGCGCACCCCGCGCGGCCGTGTCGCCACCGAACGCAGCTACAGCCACTTCGGCCTGCCGTTTAAGCCCTGAAGGCTACCTGAAACCATCGGCATCTTTTAGCTTCGCAGAAACTTTGCTTCGCTTCGTTTTAGCTTCGCAGAAACTTTGCTTCGCTTCGTTTTCAGGTAGCCTTTAAACAGCAAGAAAGGCTACCTGAAAACCTTATTTAACCCGTTTCCCTATCCGCTCCTTACTCAAAATGCCCCAATTCTCCCCCGCCGACCACGCCCTGATGCAGCAAGCCATTGCCCTTGCCCGGCAAGGCCGTTTTTCCACTTCGCCCAATCCGCGCGTCGGCTGTGTGATTGCCCAGGGCGGGCAGGTTGTCGGCCAAGGTTTCCACCTCAAGGCCGGCGAGCCGCATGCCGAAGTGCACGCCCTGCGCCAGGCCGGCAGCGCCGCGCAAGGCGCCACCGCCTACGTTACCCTCGAGCCCTGCGCCCACCACGGTCGTACTCCGCCCTGCGCCGAAGCCCTGATCCGCGCCGGCGTGCGCCGCGTGGTGGCCGCCATGCAAGACCCCAACCCCTTGGTGGCGGGCAAAGGGCTGGCCATGCTTGAAGCCGCCGGCATTCAGGTAGCCTGTGGCCTGATGGAACGCGAAGCGCGGCAGCTCAACCGCGGCTTCCTCTCCCGCATCGAACGCGGCCGCCCGTTTGTGAAGCTGAAAACTGCCGCCAGCCTCGACGGCAAAACCGCGCTCGCCAACGGCCAAAGCCAATGGATTACCGGCGAAGCCGCGCGGCACGACGTGCAAATCCAGCGCGCCGAAAGCTGCGCCGTGCTCACCGGCATCGGCACCGCCCTGGCCGACAACCCGCGCCTCACCGTGCGCGACTTCCCCACCCTGCGCCCCCCGCTGCGCGTGCTGCTCGACAGCCGACTGCGCCTACCCGCCGGCAGCCATCTGCTCGACGGCAGCGCCCCCACACTTATCTACACCTTGTCCGACCGCCCTGCACCCGCCGGAGCGGCTGAAATCTGCCGTTTGGAGGCTGATGCCCAAGGCCGCCTCAGCCTGAATGCCGTGCTGGCCGATTTGGCCGCGCGCGGCATTGGCGAGCTAATGCTGGAAGCCGGCGCCACACTGGGCAGCGCGTTTTTAGCGCAGGATTTGGTGGACGAAATCGTCTGCTACCAAGCGCCCAAACTGCTCGGCGGCACCCAATCACCCACCCTGTTCAGGCTACCTGAAAACCCCGCCGCCCTCAGCCGCGAGCCCGATTGGTACACCGTGGGCATCGAACAGCTGGGCGACGACATCAAATGGGTGCTGCAACGGCGGCGCGGCTAAATACCTGCATACCTTCCCGACTCTGGTTTCCATCCTTGCCAGCTAGGCAAACCTGCCACTGATTTCGCTGCCAAATCACTCCACCACCTGCGAAGGAAGAACAGATTGCCAGCATAAAATAGTTTGCCTATTACTCTTCTCTGAGGCTGCCTGAAAACGCTAAGAGGCTACCTGAAAACGCTAAGAGGCTACCTGAAAAGTAGAAATCCCTTTTCAGGTAGCCTCTTTGGCTTACGGCAGCAAACAGCCACGTGTGAACCAAAACAAGGCACAAGGGGTACGCCTGCTATCCGCCCCGCCACTTCTGTTGCACGGCTTCAGACGGCGGACGGACAATAAAGCTGTGTACGGCTTTCTCCGCCTGTGCCTCAATTTCCCGCCAATGCGACAGGTTTTGGCGGTCATATAAAAGTTGCATGGCCACTTTCATATCATTGCCTTTCATCAGAAACCGATGATCACATGGCGGTTTGGGCACAGGATTATTGGAACATTTGATATAGCTGACAATATGCCCATCAGCATCGCGTTGAACAAACAGATCTTTTGCTCCATGGTTATTTCGCCAGGCAATTCCGTTTTTCGGGTTGATGCCGGGGTTGGCATATACCTCCAGGCCGAATTTGGTTTCGCCTGTTTTTGCATAAACATCAAGCAGAATATAGTGAGGTGGTCGGGCATAGTCATTTAAATTGCCATCCAAATATATATCGTAGATATGCTCACGTTTCGGATATCTTGAACCGCTTCTGACCCCTACATGTATCCATGAGGTTCTCGCTACCTTTCTTGCCTCATACCATTTGTTGCCATTGGGATGCCAGCTGTCGTATATCGTGCCATCGGTGTAGTCTATAAAAAAACCAAAGCTTTCAATCACGTCCTTATAAGTCCGCACCGGCGGTTTGTAGTTTTCGGCTTTGCGCCAGTCGAAACCGGGCGAATCTTCATATTCCACCGGCGTTTCCATGCTGTGAACCGGCAAATTAACCGGCTGCCCGCCCAAATTGCCAATACGATAAGGCACACCATAATGGTCGCGCGGATAATCGGCGGCAATCGGCGTGCCGTCGCGCCAGTGGGTGGGGACGATGGGCGCAGGCCGTTTTTCGGGGCCTCGGTCGGGCTCTTGGCAGGCGGTGAGCAAGCTTGTGAGCAGCAATAGTAGTGCGCCACATTTAAACCGGCTCTGCGTTGGCTTGCACTGCACTGATTTAAATGTCGATTCGTTATAAATATGCGCTTGGATTTTCGTCATTTTTTGTTCCCTGGTTCGCAGTAATGGTTGCTGCTCCTGAGGCTACCTAAAAGTGAGCGAAGCGGGTTATTTATACTCGGCAAACTGTTCTGCCGCCAACGGCGGGCGGCCGAGCAGCTCGGCGAAGGCTTGGCTATCGGCGCAAGAGCCTTGTTGCAGCAAGGTAAAACTATCCGGGCTGACGATGCCGTTACTGAACAGTTTGGCCAGCGGCAGCACCGGGCGCAGTAGTGGCAGCGGTATCGGCAGTACGTGCTGGGCTGGTTTGCGGTGTAGGGTTTGGCGCAGGATGTTGAGGTATTGTTCCAGCGTGAGTGAGCGGCTGCCCGTCATATTGAGCACCGTACCGTGCGGCAGGCTGCTGGTTAATAAATTGGCCAAGCCCTGTACTACATCGGCAACATGGACGGGCTGCACATCGAAGCGGCCGCCGTTGGGCAAAGCGATAAGAGGCAGGTTGGCGAGGCGGATAAACAGCTCGCAGCTCGCGCCGCCGCGACCATACACAATAGACGGCCGCGCCACCGCCACGCTCATGCCGTGTACCGTGCCAATTTGGCATACGGCTTCGTCGCCGCGCCCTTTGCTGCCGACAAAATGCACGGCGTGTTTCGGGTCTGCGCCCAAAGCGGAAAGCTGCACCCAATGCCGGACGCCTTGTTCCGCTGCGATTTTTGCCAGCAGCGCGGGCGTGCGGTGGTGCACGGTTTCCAGCACGCGTTCATGACGGCTCATCACGCCGATGCAGTTGAACACAGCATCGGCACCGCTCAGAATGCTGCGGGCGGCAGCTTCGTTTGGCTGCAAGTAGTCAAACTCACTGCGTGATGGGGTGCGCAGCGTGTGGCCGTGCGTGCGCAGGATTTTGGCAACGCGGCTGCCAATAAAGCCGTTGCCGCCGAAAAGGAGGATGTTCATATTGGTACTCCTTCGCATGTGCTTCAGGTTTGCATTTTCAGGTAGCCTAAAATCCACTTCCTTTGCTCACTCAATGGCATCCTAGGGCTATGAGTGCTGAGCCTGATGGCCGGGCTCGCATGCAGCAACAGGCTCCAAACCATTCGTAGCTTCATGTTCCAAGCGGCACTGCGCAGGCTGTTTGTCTGCTTGCACACCCTCAAAACCGCTGCGTTGCAGCACCTGAATCTGTTTGCGTACCAAATAGGCCAATACCAGCAGCAAACTCACGCCGCCAAACACGGCCCAGCGCAGGGCGTAAAGCAGGTTATCCGCCAAACTGCGCTCGAAATTCGGCGCAAATAGCAGTACGCACAACAGCGGCGTAAACAGGGTTAGGCTCAAATACAACCGCTGCCAAAAAATACCGCTGATTTCCTTCACTTCATCGCGCTGGTCGTTACATAAAAACGCCAACACCCGCCGCAAAGACACACCTAAAACCAGCCAGCACACCAGGCTCACCGTTAAAGACACCATCACCAAAAGCAACATCACAGATAAAGTATGCATCATCATTCTCGGCATAAGTAACAAAAAAGGTGCTATTTCAGAGAACCTTGCCAGTAAGTAAC